>NZ_JBMOWO010000080.1:0-241410 GCF_049310525.1 Pseudomonas sp. GZD-222 | reverse complement strand
GTTCCAAGCGTTGATAAATGCGCGCTCAACCAAATCATCCGGCATCCTGTCCGCCAAGCTGTAGCCCAGCACCTGGCGGGTCTGGATGCTCAAGACCACCGCCAGGTACAGCCAGCCTTCTCGGGTTGAAATGTAGGTGATGTCGCTCACCCAGGCTGGATTGGCGCTCTGTACCGAAAACTGACGGTCAAGCACATTGCGTGCGACAGGCTGGAAGTGGCGACTGTCCGTGGTCTGGGGCCGGAAGCGAGCCTTGGGTTTGCCATGGATACCTTCCTCGTGCATCAGCCGCGTAACCCGTTTGTGGCCGACTCGATGAGGTATCTGACGCAATGCCTCGACCAACCGTGGCCGCCCATAGGTGCTTCGACTGGCGGCATGGATCCTGCGCAGATCAATTCGAATCTGTTTGTCTGGATCTGGGCGAACCGGGCGGTTTAGGTAATCGTAAAATCCTGAAGCTGACACGCCCAACACCCGGCACAACAAACGCACCGGGAACTGAGCCCGCTCTTTAGCGACGAAGGCGTATCTCACCTGGACTCTTTGGCAAAGAATACCGCCGCCTTTTTTAGGATTTCACGCTCCATTTTGAGTTCAGCATTCTCGGCCCGTAATCGCGCCAGCTCGCTGCTCTCCTTGGTAACAGGTTGACGCTCCGGTGAACTCAACGGAAGACCTTTGCGTGACGCATCGACCCAGTTATCCAGCGTCTTAACAGACATCTCTAGCTGACGAGCGGCTTCGGTTCTGCCGACCGTTTCAGCCAGTGCAACAGCTTGGGCCTTGAATTCGTCGGTGTAGCTACGGCGATTTGGTGGGTACATGGGAACCTCCAAGTTAGCGATGTAAGTATCGCCTCTTGGCGTCCGTTGTCATGGGACAGTTCCATGCCTACTTTCCCCAAGAGGAAAGTAGGCCGCCGTAAGGGCGGAAGGGGCCGGCAGCGGCGCCACAGCAAATGGATAAGCTCACAGCTACAACAACCCAGCCACCCCAAGGATCCCAGTCCTCAGGATTCCATGAAGAGTTTATTTACCTGTCGATCAGGCTTTGTTGCGAAACAGCAGGGCATCCAGGCTCAAACGTCCGGCGCCTTTGAACAGCAGGGGCAGGGCGGCGACCAGATAGATCAGCGGCAGTTTGTAGTTGCCAAAGCCTTTGTTGGTGATCGCATAGCCCTGAGCCAGTTCAGACAGGCTCGACCAGTGCTCCGGCCAGTGCACGGCGCCAATGGCGACCACGGTCAGCACCATCAGCACCAGGGCGGCGAAGCGGGTACCCAGCCCGAGCAGCAGAAGCACAGGCGCGATCAGCTCGATCCACATCGACATCTGCCAGTTCAGGTCGGCCGAAACCAGGTTGAATGGGAAGGGAAAGTTGGCCTGGATATCCGCGAACCAGTTCTGGCCGTTCCATTTTTCCAGGCCAGATTCGAAGAACTCCCAGGCCAGGAACAGGCGCAGGGGGATATCGGCGCTCCAGGCACCCAGTTGGTCGATTTTGCTGAAGGTGTATTTGAACGGGGCGAAGGCACTGCTGGTCATGGGAATACTCCTGGCGGGGCGGGTTAATCAACACATGGACGGTTATGTTGGCGTTGCTGTGCGCATGCTCACACGGCGGTTTGTCCCGGATGTGTCTGCCAAAGGCCGTCGTGTATCGCTGTGTACGCCGGTTAATGAGCGTCAGCGGACGGCTGCCTGGGCGGCTGGATCTTGTGCATCAACGGCACCAGCGCGGTGGTCACCACGAAGCAGGCCATGATCATCAGGAACGCGTCGGCATAAGTCAGCGTTTGCGCTTCGCGCCAGGTCAGCGCCCACAGTTGATGCAGCGCCGCCTGGCTGGCATCGAGGCTGTTTTGCCCGAGCAGTTGGGCGTTGACGGTCAGTTGTTCGAGCCAGGTATTCATCGCTTCATTGCGGCTGTTGAGGTGCTCGGCCAGGCGCAGAAAATGCAAGTTGGTGCGGTCGTTGAGCACGGTGGCGCACGCGGCGATACCGATGGCGCCGCCGAGGTTGCGCATCAGGTTGAACAAACCCGATGCCAGCTTGAGGCGCTCAGGGGCCAGGGCGCCGAGGGTCAGGGTGACCACCGGCGGCACCGCCATTTGCTGGGCAAAGCCGCGGATTGCCTGCGGTAGCAGGAGCTCTTTGGCGCCCCAGTCATGGGTAATGGCAGAGAAGTCCCACATCGATAGGGCAAACAGGCTCAGCCCCAGCATCAGAATCCAGCGCAGGTCGATGCGGTTGGCCAACATCGCGTACACCGGGATCGCCAGCAGCTGGAACACCCCGGTGGAGAACACCGCCAGGCCGATGTCCAGCGCGCCATAGCCGCGCACGCGACCGAGAAACAGCGGGGTCAGGTAAATGGTGGCAAAAATGCCGATGCCGGTGACGAAGGAAAACAGGCAACCCAGGGCAAAATTGCGGTCGCCCAGGGCGCGCAGGTCGACGATGGGCTCGGCAATTTCCAGGCAACGCCAGATGAACAATACGCCGCTGATAGCGGCGATCCAGGCCGTGGCCACAATGGTGCTGTCACTGAACCAGTTCCAGCGTGGGCCTTCCTCCAGGGTGTACTGCAAGCAGCCAAGGAACAGCGCCATCAGCAGCATGCCGAGGTAGTCGGCGCCCTTGAGCAAGGCAGGGTTGGGGCGGTCGACCTTGACCAGCATCGGCACCACAACCGTTACCAGCAGACCGGGAACCAGGTTGATGTAGAACAGCCAGTGCCATGAGGCAATGTCGGTGATCCAGCCGCCGACTGCCGGGCCGAGGGTAGGGGCCAGCGAGGCGATGGCGCCGATGGTCGAGGCGGCGATGACGCGCTGCTTGCCGGTGAAGTACATAAAGGCCGTAGTGAACACCAGCGGGATCATCGAGCCGCCGAGGAAGCCCTGCAGGGCGCGAAAAGCGATCATGCTCTGGATGTTCCAGGCCAGCGCGCACAGCAGGCTGGTCAAGGTGAAACCTGCAGCCGATACCGCGAACAACCAGCGCGTGCTCATCACCCGTGAGAGCCAGCCGGACATCGGGATGACAATGATCTCCGCGATCAGGTAGGCGGTCTGCACCCAGGCGGTGTCGTCGGCGCCGGCCGACAGGCCGCCGCCAATGTCCTTGAGCGACGCAGAAACAATCTGGATGTCGATCAGGGCAATGAACATGCCGACGCACATGCTGGCGAAGGCGGCGACTTTCTGCGCCGTGCTCAGTGTGGGCAGCGGAGTGCTCATGGCCGTACTGCCAAGGCCACGTCGCTGGTTTGCGGCGCATTGCGGGTATTGACCTCGGCAACCACCGACAGCCCCGGACGCAGTGCACCGAAGTCGGCATCGGCGCTGTCCAGGCGGACCCGCACCGGCACGCGCTGGACGATCTTGGTGAAGTTGCCGGTGGCGTTTTCCGGCGGCAGCACGCTGAACTGCGCGCCCGTCGCAGGCGCCAGGCTTTCGATATGACCGTGGAATTCACGCCCGGGGAGGATATCGGCACGGATGCTGACCGCCTGGCCCACCTGCATGTGCGCCAGCTGGTCTTCCTTGAAGTTGGCGTCGATCCACATGCCCTTCGCCGGTACCACCGAGATCAGCTGGCTGCCGGCGGCGGCGTAGGCACCCACCTTGGCGCGGCGGTTGCCGACATAGCCATCCACGGGGGCACGCAACTCGGTATAGCCGATGTTCAGTAGCGCCTGTTCGCGATCAGCTTGGGCTTGCTGCAGCGCGGCCCGGGCCTGGCCGCGTTGGCTGGCGATCACATCCAGTTGCCGGCGTGCCGCCAGGAGACCGGCTTCGGCGCGCGCACGATCGGCGCGGGCGGATTTCCAGGTGGCTTCGACTTGCTGGGCACTCTGTACCGATACCGCCTGGGTGCGCACCAGCGTCTGGTAGCGCGAGTGGTCGTTGCCAGCGCGCTGCGCTTCAGCCTCCGAAGCATCGATCTGCGCCCTGGCCTGATTGATCACCGCCTGTTGCAGCTGTTCGATGGCATCGAGATTGACCAGGCTGGCCTGCTGCGCGGCTACCGCGCCATCGGCTTTTGCCAGGGCGGCGCGGTAGTCGCGCACATCAATGCGCGCTAGCAGATCACCGGCCTTGACGAACTGGTTGTCGAGTACCGGCACCTCGCTGATATAGCCCGGTACTTTGGCGCTAATCACCGTGACATCAGCGCCCACATAAGCGTCGTCGGTGTCTTCGATAAAGCGCGCGGCCAGCCACCAGTGGCTGCCATAGCCGGCGGCGCCGAGCAGGGCGATGGCCAACAGCCCCAGGCGCATGACCTTCCTGCGGCGGGCCGGTGACGAGGCGGGGGTGTTGGTCTGATCGGGCTCAATACTGACTTTGGCGTTCATCGCGAAATGACCCTGTAAAAAGGTTAATCGGCAACGGGGTAGGCCAGCGCATCGCGCTGGCGGTAAGACTGGCCGGTACGCAAGCGCCAGCGGGTCAACTCATCGGCGTCATCCGCCACCTGTACCCGGTGCTCTTCACGGGTGATGGGCTTGCCGGTATTGGCATCCGTCAAGGTCAGCGCCACCGGTTGACCGGTGCTTAGGTCGACCAGCACCACCTTGTCGGAACCGCGGGTGTGGCGGGCGCCCCAGTTCATCAGGGTGAGGATCACCGGGCGCAGGTCACGGCCCGCTTCGGTGAGGTGGTACTCATGGCGTGGCGGGTTGCTCTGGTAGCTGCGGCGCTCGAGCAAGCCGGCTGCCACCAGGTCATTGAGGCGACGGGTGAGGGTGCTCGAGGCGATCCCGAGGCTGTGCAGGAACTCGTCGAAACGACGCAGGCCGTAGAAGGTATCGCGCAGGATCAGCAGGCTCCAGCCGTCACCAATGCACTCGAGGGCATGGGCAACCGGGCACGGCATGGGTTGAAAGCTGGCTCTTTTCATCGGGTGTCTCCTGATCCCTGATGGTTAATATTACGATCATAATATTGCACTGTTAATTTCATGATGAAAGTGACTTGAATGAAGAATCGCTGCCGATCGTCGGATTGATCTCGGTGCCGAAAGGAGGGGATTACGCCCACGTTAGCGCTTGATACGCACAAAAATGCCCAACATTGCGGGCGTTTTTATTGAAAAAAAATTCAGTAGCGGACTTTGTTCTTATTGAAGAAATTTTCAGTATCACCTAGGATCGCCCCCAGCCTGACAAGAACAAAATGAGGTGATGCAGTGCCAGAGTTGAAAGACAGAGCCTATTGGCTCGAGAAAGCGCAGACGCTACAGATTGAAGGGCGGGCGTTTATTGATGGACGCTATGTCGACGCGCAAAGCACCGAGACTTTCTCTTCGTACAGTGCCATTGATGGTTCACTGCTGGCGCCCGTGGCCCTGTGTGGCGGGGGTGACGTAGACCTGGCAGTGGCTGCCGCTCGGCGCAGCTTCGAGGCCGGTGTCTGGTCCGGTCTGGCGGCCCGCGAGCGCAAGGCGGTGTTGTTGAAGTGGGCGGCGTTGCTGGAGGCGCACAGTGATGAACTGGCTGTGCTGGAGTCCCTGGACAGCGGCAAACCCATTGCTGACACCACCGGTAGCGACCTGCCAGGAACGATTTACTGCCTGCGCTGGTTTGCCGAGTTGATCGACAAGGTGCACGGCGAAGTACCAGCAACCGACCCGCAGTTCTTTGGCACCGTCACCCAGCAACCCCTGGGCGTGGTGGCGGCGGTGGTACCGTGGAACTATCCGCTGTTGATGGCCGCCTGGAAATTCGCGCCGGCCCTCGCCGCTGGCAACAGCGTGATCCTCAAACCTTCGGAAAAAACCCCGCTCAGCGCCTTGCGTATTGCCGGCCTGGCGATGGAGGCGGGCGTTCCTGCGGGCGTATTCAACGTTGTCAGCGGCGATGGCGCGGTCGGCCGCGAGCTGAGCCTGCACGGTGATGTGGACTGCATCGCCTTCACCGGTTCTGGCAAGGTCGGGCGGGAAATCGCCAAAAATGCTGCGGCCTCAAACTTGAAACGTGTGTGGCTGGAGCTGGGGGGCAAATCAGCCAATATCGTCATGGCCGATTGCCCGGATATCAGCCACGCCGCGCGCTCGGCCGCCGCAGCGATTTTCGCCAACATGGGCCAGGTCTGCAGCGCCGGGTCGCGCCTGTTGGTCCAGCGTTCGGTCGTCGAGCCCTTGCTTCGTGAACTGCTCGCCGCCAGCGACGACTATCAGCCGGGACACCCGCTAGACCCCGCCAGCGTCACCGGCGCCATCATTGACGCCGCGCAGTTCGAGCGCGTCAGGCATTACATCGACCTTGGCACGCAGGAAGCACAACTGCTCAAGGGCGGCCGGCAACTGTCGCCAGTCGAGGGCGGTGCGTACCTGGAACCGACGATCTTTCTTGCCAAGGACGCCGCGGCGCGCATCGCCAACGAAGAAATTTTCGGCCCGGTGCTGGTGGTGATTGTGTTCGACACCCTCGAAGAAGCAATCGCCATCGCCAACCAGACCGAATTCGGCCTGGCGGCGGCGGTGTGGTCGTCCGACCTCAAGACCATCCATACCGCCACCCGCCAACTCAAGACCGGCACGGTCTGGGTCAACTGTTACGACGAGCTGGTGGACATGAACTTCCCGTTTGGCGGGTTCAAGGAATCCGGCAACGGTCGGGACAACTCGGCGCATGCCTTGAGCAAGTACACCGAACTGAAATCAACCATCATGCGTTGCGCTTAAGGTGAGCCCCGTGGAAAACAACCTTTCAGCATTGAACCGACAAACCTGGACCGTACCGCTGCCGATGGAATACGGCCCTGGTGTGCGCGATCAACTGGCCAGGCTGTGCCGGGAATTCAACATGTCGCGGCCGATCATCATCACCGACCAGGGCTCGCTGAACCTGCCCTTTGTCGGCGAACTACATCGCAGCCTGACCGAAGCGGGCCTGGCCTGCGGCCTGTACGGCGGTATCGAACCCAATCCGACCGACGTTTCGGTGCGGGCCGGTGCGGCGGCGTACCAGGCATGGGAGGCCGACGGCATCATCGCCCTGGGCGGCGGCAGTGGCCTGGATGGCGGCAAGGCGGTCGCACTGATTGCCCGCCAGCAGCGTTGTGACCTGTGGGCGTTCGATTTCGACTTGCCAGTACCCGAAGGTTTCAGCGCTGCGGACTTCCCGCCGGTCATCACCATCCCGACCACCGCCGGTACCGGTGCCGAGACGGAAAGCACGGCGATGCTCACCGACACCGGTCGCGGGATCAAGGGCTGTGTCTGGCATCCCCGGGCTCGGCCGGCAGCGGTGATCCTCGATCCCGAACTGACTCAAAGCCTGCCAGCCAAGCTCACGGCCTGGACCGGTTGCGATGCGATCATTCATGCCTTGGAGGCGTACTTCGTACCGAGCTTCAACCCGCTCAGCGACGGCGCCGCACTGCAGGCCATGGCTTTACTGTGGAACTCGATCGATACCGCGGTCGAAAACGGTCAGGACCTCGAAGCACGGGGCAAGATGCTCATCGGTTCGTGCCTGGCCGGGGTGGCCTTCCTCAAAGGCCTGGGCCTGGTCCATGCGCTGAGCCACATGGTCGGCGCGACCTACAACACTCACCACGGTCTGACCAACGCGATCATCCTGCCGGTGGTGCTGCGCTTCAACCAGGCGGACATCACGCCGCGGCTCCAGCCTGTGGCGCAAGCCCTGGATTTGCCGGACGCACGCTTCGAGACCTTCTACAACGCCGTGTGCGCCATGCTCGACCGTCTGGACATTCCCAAGTCGCTGTCAGTCCTGGGCGTCAAGCAGGCCGATGTCGGCGTGATTGCCGGCAAGTCGATGGGCGACCCTGCGCGCTTGACCAACCCTCGCGACAGCGCCCTCGAGCAACTCGAGGCGCTACTGGCCGAGGCGATCGATCACGCCCGCGACTGAGAGCCTTATCCGCTAACCACCGCTTCGCCGTGCAACCAAACCAATAAAAAAAGGTGCAACCGCCATGTCTGCGTCTAGCCAAACGGCGTCCAAAGGACGTCTGAATCTTGAAACACGCTCCATCGATTACGTCCCGCTCGCGGAACGCCATGGCAAAGCCTGGCACTTGTGGCCCGTGTGGTTTTGTGGGGAAGCGCACCTGACCACCCTGGCGGTCGGCATCATCGGCGTCGGCATGGGCGCCAACCTGTTCTGGTCGGCGTTGGCGATCTTCCTCGGTTGTGCCTTCGGCACGCTGTTCATGGCCGGTCACTCGACCCAGGGCCCGCAGATGGGCCTGCCGCAACTGATCCAGTCGCGTCCGCAGTTCGGTTACCTGGGAGCGCTGCTGGTGTATGTGGTGGCGATTGCCACTTACGTCGGTTACAACGCCTTCAACCAGCTGCTGGTGGGGCAGACCCTGCATGAGTTGTTCGATGCCCCGGAAAACGCCTCGGCGATTGCCTTTTCGTTGCTGGCGATCGTCATGGCAATTGCCGGTTACAACACCTTTCACAAGGTGCAACGGTTCCTGGCGTTCGTGTTGATTGGGGTGATGCTGGTGTTCACCGTCGGGCTGTTCTTTTTCGTCAAACTGCCGGCCGAGCAACTGAGCGTTTCCGGCTTCAAGGCCACGCCGTTCCTGGCGCAGTTCTTTGTCGCCGCCGCCTATCAGTTGAGCTGGGCGATCTACGTTTCCGACTACTCACGCTATCTTCCAGCTAATGTCAGCGTGCGTTCATCGTTCTGGTGGACTTACCTGGGGGCAATGATCGGCGGTGTCTGGATGATGTTGATCGGCGCTCTGGCCGCTGCCCTGAGCCCTGGGCAGAACCTGGCCAAAGGTCTGGTGATGCTGGGCAACACGCTGTTCAGCGGCTTTGGTGAGTTTCTGCTGATCCTGGCGGTACTCAGCCTGGTGACCAGTGCCGCGCAGAACTTCTACGGTGCGTCGATTACCCTGTTGAGCATTGCCGACACGGTGAAAAGCCAGACCTCCACTTTGTTCAAGCGCATCGTTTCGATGCTGCTGGTGGGCGGCACGGCGATAGGCATTGCCATGACTGCGTCCGATAACTTCGTCAAAGACTTCGGCGATTTCCTGGCGATCCTGCTGTACCTGTTCACGCCGTGGACGGCGATCAACCTGGTGGACTTCTACAAAGTGCGCCACGGCAAGTTCTCCGTTACCGAGATCTTCAAGCCCAACGGCATCTACGGTCGCTGGAACTGGCGCGGGATCGGGGCCTACGTGGCAGGCTTCGTGGCCATGCTGCCGTTCTCCAGCACGGGGTTGTACACCGGCTACGTGACCACGTTGCTCGATGGCGCAGACATCAGCATGCTGGTTGGCCTGGTGGTCTCAGCGGTCGTGTATGGGTGGCTGTGCCGTTCGCAGAACATCGAGGCGGAGCTGTCGCGTATCGATGAACTGGACAAAGACCTGGAAAGCGGCCTGCAAGCCAATTGACCTTGGCCTGAAACAGCTCACCGCCTGCAATGGGCGGTGAGATCTACCCTGATCCACATCGCCATCGCCTCCCTGCTTATTTCCTGTCACCCGCCCGCTGAAAAGTTGCTAAATTGGCGCCTCGTTTCGCGTACTTACACAGGTTTTTGATGGATGAGCAGTGAGTCTGAAGTGGTCGAACTGAAGAAACGCCGGACACGCATCGATCCCGAGATGCGCCGCAAAGCCATTATCGAAGCGACCATGCAATGCATCACCCGCTATGGCCACAGTGGCAGCACCCTGGAACGTATCTGCGCGCAAGCCGGGGTATCCATCGGGCTGATCGGCCACCACTTTTCCAGCAAGGAAGAGTTGATGTTGTCGACTTATCAGGAGTTGACCGACCAACTGCGCGAGGAAACCCGCAAATACCTCGAAGTCCAGGGTGGCTCACCCGAGGATCGACTGTTGGCGATCATTCGTTCGTCGTTCCGCGGGCAGATTTTCAATG
Organism: Pseudomonas sp. GZD-222; assembly: GCF_049310525.1. Taxonomy (NCBI): domain Bacteria; kingdom Pseudomonadati; phylum Pseudomonadota; class Gammaproteobacteria; order Pseudomonadales; family Pseudomonadaceae; genus Pseudomonas; species Pseudomonas sp. GZD-222. Next base: position 231,517 of record NZ_JBMOWO010000080.1, on the reverse strand, counting down.
AATTCATCCTCACCACCTGGCTCGGCTTCTGGGGCGCGGCAGTGTCGTCCGAGCAACTGCGCGCGTTGAACAAAAAGCTCTATGCCGATTACCGCAAAGAGCTGGAGGCGGTATTCAAGGCCATCGGTAAGGAGAACGGCACGCAGATCGACGCCAAAAGCGCCGCGCTGACCATCACTGCGCTGATTGACGGCTTCTGGCTGGAATGGGCACTCGACCATAAAGCCTTCAGCGCGAAAAAAGCCGAGAAGTGCTGCATTACTACGGCGCACATGTTTGTGAAGAGTGCGCAGCCTTTGCAAGCTCAATAATGCGTTTCTCATAGCGCAGGGCATCGGCGTGATCCTGGTAGTAATCGTTGATCACCGCGAAATGTCGATAGCCCACGCCCTCATACAGCCCGATCGCCGCCTCGTTGTCGGGGCGGACTTCAAGGCGCAGGTAGGCGCAGCCAGAGCTGCGCGCGCTTTCCTCTGCTTCAGCCAGCAAGCGCTTGCCCAGCCCTTGACCGCGCGCGGCGGGTGAAATGGCGATGGAGTAGAGGCGAGCCAGGGATGTTCCGCGACGGAACAACAGCAAGGCATAACCCATCAACTGCCCCTCGGCCTGAGCGACGATCAGGCTGGCATGGGCGCGGCTGATCATCCATTGAAAACTTCGCGGCGATAGCCGGTCATGCTCGAAACATTGGTTCTCCAATAACAGTAACGAGGGCAGGTCGTGGCTACAGGCTTTGCGAACTATAAATTCCATCCAGGTCACCGTAAAACTTCCGTAATGAAGCAAGACTTTTGCAGATTTCCATGCTTAATAGATAAGCACTTGTTCTTCGATAGGCGCTTGAAATGTCAGTTGCACAAATGGGGTTGCGCGAAGTATTGGGTAAAAATGTTGAGTCGGCAATAGTCAATCGATCGGGTAGTGCAATTGAAAGTAAAGGCTCAAGTCAGCTTGTTATTATTGTTGAACGCAAGGAGGACTGGAGTAAGTACTTCCCCAGTGAAGATCTGGTAACCGCCCAGGAATACCTGGAGCGACCGCGGAACAACGAGTCGGGCAAGCGAGTGCAGGTCATTAACCTGTGTCGTAGCTACAAGTACCTCGGTCACGGTTATTATTGTTCGCTATTGGCCGAGGCGCGGGGCCATAAAGTAATTCCGTCGGTGAAGACCATCAGCGAACTTGCCCGCAAGTCACTCTATGGGTTGGCCCTGGATGATGTGGAAAAGACCCTGGAGAAAAGCTTAAATAATAATGTATATGCCAGTGCCGAAGGTTTTACCTTGAGTCTTTATTTTGGCTGGACTCATCTGGAACCGTTGCAGTCTATTGCCCGGCAGCTGTTTGAGGCTTTTCCCTGTCCGATACTTCTGGTCGAGTTTCGCAAAGCCGATGGCTGGCAGATTGCCGGGGTAAAAGCCGGGTCGCTGCACAAGTTGCGCGAAGATCAGGAAGATCAGTTCGCCAATGCGCTGGACGGATTCAGCCGAAAGATCTGGCGTGTGCCCCGATCCAGGCGCATGGCGCGCTACGACCTGGCCATCCTGCATGACCCCGAAGAAGTGCTACCACCCTCGAATGCCAAGGCACTGGAGAGTTTCGTGCGGGTCGGCAAGGGCATGGGCATCGATGTCGAAATGATCGAGAAGAAAGACTACTCGCGCCTGGCCGAATATGACGCGCTGCTGATTCGCGAAACCACCAGCGTCGACAATCACACCTACCGCTTCGCGAAAAAAGCCGAGAGCGAAGGGTTGGTGGTGATGGACGATCCCACCTCGATCCTGCGTTGCACCAACAAGGTCTACCTGACCGACCTGCTGCGCAGCAACAAACTGGCCATGCCGTCCAGCGAGATCCTCTACAAGGACAACCTTCAGGAACTGCAGCAAGTGGGGGAGCGCCTGGGCTTTCCGCTGGTAGTGAAAATCCCTGACGGTTGCTTCTCCCGCGGCGTGATCAAAGTGGAGAACCAGAAGCAATTGCTGCAGGCAACGGCGGAACTGTTCGAGCACTCGGTGCTGCTCCTGGCGCAGGAGTACCTCTACACCGAGTACGACTGGCGCATCGGCATCCTCAACCGCAAGCCGATCTTCGCCTGTCAGTACTTCATGTCCAAAGGCCATTGGCAGATCTTCAACCACAAGGCCAACGGCGCCGATGTCATTGGTGAATGCCGCACCTTACCGGTTCACGAAGCGCCGCGCGCCGTGGTCGAGCTGGCGGTAAAAACGGCCGGGCTGATTGGCGACGGTTTGTACGGGGTCGATCTCAAGCAGGCGGGTGACAAGGTGGTGGTCATCGAAGTGAACGATAACCCCAACCTCGACGCCGGTATCGAGGACGCTTACTTGCAGGACGACCTCTACACCCTGGTGCTGGAAGAGTTCGTGCGTCGGCTGGAACACAAGCGCCGTGGCCAGATCTGGTAGCTGGCCGGTATCGATCCAGGAGTGCTGCGATGATTAAAAGCTTTCTGCTTGCCCAAGGGGCGCTGCAGCCGAGTGAAAGCCTCGACAGCCAGGTATTGCTGTTCGTCGATCCGGACGCTGCCGAGCGCGAATTGCTCAAGCGCCGTTTCCGCATTGATGAGCATGCGCTGGCCTCAGCGCTTGACCCTGATGAGGTATCACGCATCGAGTTCCATCCCGATAGCCTGTTCCTGATCTGGAAGCGTCCGGAGAACTACTCGGGTGGTGACAGTTTCTCCTTTGAAGTGTCTTCCTTCGGCCTGTTGCTACACGCCGAGCGCCTGGTGCTCATCGCCCCGGATGACTCGCAAGTGCAAGGTCTGGGTTCCCGGCATAATTTGCAGACCCCGCTGGATGTGTTGCTCGACATGCTGTTCAGCAATATCCATCACTACCTGGGGCATCTGAAGGTGATCAAGATGGTCGCCCGCGAACTGCAACAGCGCTTCAACAGCTCAATGCACAACAACCACCTGATCCAGATGTTCAACCTCAGTGAAAGCCTGATCTATTACATCAACGCCATCCACAGCAATGGCACGGTGCTTTCGCGGCTGCGCAACCATGCGCAGAAAAACCACTTTGACGCCCAGCTCATCGAGTTGATCGACGATCTGATCATCGAAAATACCCAGTGCTACAAGCAAGCGGAGATTTACTCCACGGTGTTTGCCGGGTTGATGGATGCACGTGGCAACCTGGCCAACAACACCATGAATGAAATGCTGCGCAAGTTGACCTTGATCAACGTGGTGTTCCTGCCCCTGAACCTGATCGCCAGCATCGGCGGCATGTCCGAATTCAGCATGATGACCAGCGCTGTCCCGTGGTGGCTTGCCTATCCGGCGCTGGTCCTGGCGATGCTGCTGTTGGGTGGGGTGATGGTCTTGTTCCTCAAACGCATGGCCCGGGATTTTCGCGGGGAAAAGCGCGCAGGGGGCGTGGCTACAGCCCCGCGTCCAGGCTCTGCAAAGCGATTGTTTACCCGGGTTTTCTCGTGACCAAGGAGCTGTAGATGGATAATAACGTGATTGGTTTGCTCGTGGTCACCGCGATTCTGCTGGTTGGCGCTGTGGGTTTCTATCTCGATTTCATCAGGAACAAAGATAAGTCCAGTTGATATTCGCAGATAAAGCTGTGAACGCCGGCAGAGATTGCTGCTGGCTCGAATCTCTCGTCTATGACCGCCGTGAGGTGGCCGGTTGAGGTTAAAGCTTGAGCAGCAGGGTGGCTGCTAGCACCAGGACAAGCGTGATGCCAACTGGGACTGCAACGCAGATGATGAGTAGCATTCGGTTGGAAGCTTGCTGCTGTTTGATGATCGCTTCCAGGCTGCGATCAAGGGCTTTCAATTCTGAAGCGTGGGTATCTACCTTGTGGCACAGGCTTTCAAGAATCGGTTGAGCGTCCGACGCTTGTGCACCTCTAACTGACGAAGCGGTCTGCGGTTTGTGCAATGGGGCCTCAGTCGCAGTCCGGTCGCTTTCGACCGCAATCAGGCTACCACCGGCGCCAGCGCACGCAAGGTTGATGAAGTTCACGAGGACCTTAAACACTGACGCGCCCACCGACAAGGTGGCTGCTTGACTCCACCCCGTCCAAGACGATAACAATTCTGTATCTGATGGCACTTTGCCATAAACGGGGTCAAGGCAGAGCTCTTTAAAGGATAAAGTCAGTACTGCTATCCCCAAAAGGAAACCCCCTTTTTGCATCCGCTTAAGCGGCGCGATTATCACGAGAGCGAGGAGGACGGTAGAACTACCAATCAGCAGGCTCCCACCGATGATTGGTTGTAAGTGGTTTACGGAGACAGGGATAGTGGCCAGGAAGGCAACGGCGGCTAAGAACGCCGCGAATAGTTTACCCATATCGTTTTTAAACGGGCGGAGCATGGTCAACATTCAGTTCGTCCTTGAGATTCTAATTTAGGTAGGGATGTCGCGGCGGCGGTAAAGGCTGGCGTGGTGGAAATGATACCGCAAGGATGCGCTTATCTGTTTACCCTCCACGAGCGTGGTTAAGCTTCTCGAGTCGATGCCAAGTGACCTCTTGCCGCCTCCTTATCTCCGTTCCTAGACACGTGTAAACGCTCGTGTCGCCTTCGCGTTTTAACGTGATCGATGCAGCGTTCTGCCAAGTCAGGTTGCCCCGGATGTCGATCGCAAGATAGCCTTTTGCTATCACGCAAAACCTTCTAGAATCCGCCCGGCTTTACACGCAAAAGGCACCCCGCAACTATTCAAGGAATGCGACATGCAGTTAGGAAGAGTCCTGGGCCTGGCCCTGGTATTGAGTCTCGGTGGATGCGCCAGTTTCACCAAGGATGAAGTGGCGCCGGTAAATCTGCCATCGATGGCAAACTATGAGAACAAGCCGAACGTCTACGTCGACTTCGACTTCTATCAGGGTGACCCCAGCGATACCCAGGCCAACGAAGTCCCTCAGGCCCGCGACATGCTCAAGCCCGATCTCAAGCGTGCGTTCAATGAATCCGGCCTGTTCGGCCGCGTGACCTTCGATGAGTTCGAGAAGCAGCCGGGCGACTACAACCTGCGCCTGAAGGTCTACAACCATGCACCGGGTGGCGGACAAATGGTCCTGGCGTTCATCAGCGGCCTGACTTTCACGGTAATCCCCGCGCTGGCCACCGACCAGTACACCATGAGCCTGGAAACCTTCGACGAGCGCGGCCAGTCGCTGGGCAAGAACAGCAACCATGACGCGGTCAACACCTGGATGGGCATCCTGTTCCTGCCGTTGGTGGGCAATACCCCGAAAGAAGCGGTGCACGACACCTTCAACCGCCAGGTCAATGCGCTGTTGAAAACCTGGGTCGACAGCAATCGCACCAAATACTCGGTAATCGAAGCGCAAACTCCTCGCGCTTGAGCCGAAACAAAAAGAGCCGCAGTCGCGGCTCTTTTTCATTGCATTACTTCACTTCAATGCGCCAACGAACTGCGGGTCGCTGTACAGCGACTTGAGCAGCGCCTGCAGCATCGGGTTGTAGTTGTTCGCGGCCGCCGGAATGGCGATTGGTCCGAAGAAGCTGCTGCTCCACTCACGCTCGACGTCCTTGGTCGCTTCGTATAGCACCTGATCACCCTTGCGCAGGGTGAAGCGCGCCGCCAGTTCGCCGTGGCCGTTGATGATGCCGGTGTTGAGCTGGCTCTTGATCAGATGCACCTGCAACTGTCGATCCGCGCTGCTGTCGAGTAGCCCGGCATGGCGCAGCTCATCGTTGATAGCCGCTTGAATGTGCAGCGGGATGCTGCCGCTAGGGGAGGAGATCGGGTTCAGGCGCACCATCAGCGAGCCCTGACCGGCGTCGGACTGCACCTGCACTTCGCGCATCGATTGCATGGGCTCATGCTGCTTGAGCTGCTGGACATTCTGATAATCGGGTTCGTAACGGGCCATGGTGACACCACAACCTTGCAGCAGCAGGGCGAAGAACGGAATGGCCAGGTAGAGCTTGTTCACGGCAGATCCTTGCGTGAGTGAGTAAGGGGCGAGATTATCGGTAGATGGCTATGTGCCATCAAGCTTTTTGTGAGGCATGACTTTTCCCTTTCAAACGCAAAAAGGGGTTGACCTTCCTAACGTGGCAAGTCGGATAACCGCTTCGAAAGCTGATTCGTCTCAGCACATTCAAGTCGACTCCAGCCCAGGAAGGCTCAATGATGAAAGTCAAACGCGTAGTTCCGGCCCTTGCGACGTTAGGCGTCGCGCTCATTCTCGCGGGATGCAAGGAGACGGCGACGACTGCCGCTGCCGCACCACCACCGAGCGTCCCCGTGGCCGAGGTGGTGGTGCGTCCGGTGACCCCCTTTGTCGAGTTCACCGGCTCGTTGACCGCAGTCAAGCGGGTCGAGCTGCGCCCGCGCGTTGCTGGCTACATTCAGGATGTCAGCGTGCCGGAAGGGCGCCTGGTTGAAAAAGGCAGCAGGCTCTTTCTCATCGATCCACGGGTATTCCAGGCCGCGGTGGATGCCGCGACGGCGCGCCTGCGTGAGGCCGAGGCCGCTTCGATGCTGGCTCAGGCCGAACATGCACGAGCCGAGCAGCTGTTCGCGAAAAAGGTCGTTGCCCGCGATCGCCTGGACAGCGCAATCGCCTCGCGCAACGCCGGAAAGGCACAGGTCGACGCGGCCAAGGCGGCGTTGGAGGCTGCGCAGCTGGACCTGAGCTTCACCCGCGTGACTGCGCCAATCAGCGGCCGGGTGGGCCATGCCCAGGTGACCGAGGGCAACTACGTGACCAATGGCGTGACCGCACTCACGACCATCGTCTCGGTCGACCCGCTGCATGTCTATTTTGATGTCGACGAACGCACCTACCTGCGCTCACTCGCCCCTGGCAGAGCCAAAGGGGGGGCGCAGCAGGCGCCCAAGGTCCGGGTAGCGCTGCTCACCGACAGCACCCATTCACGGCTCAGCCGTCTCGACTTTCTTTCCAACGCCGCCGACCGCGGAACGGGGACGGTGAGGGTTCGCGCGGTGGTCGATAATCCCGATGGGCAATTGACCCCGGGCCTGTTTGCCAAGGTCAAACTGGAAACCGGCGCGGCCCAGGACCAGGTCATGGTCTCCGATCAATCCATAGGCACCGATCAGGGCAGCCGCTACGTGCTGGTGGTCGGCGAAGGTGACAAGACCCAATATCGCCCCGTCGAGCTTGGCCCGATGGTCGATGGCTTGCGCGTTATCAATCAAGGTCTGCAAGCCGGTGAACGCATCGTCGTCAAAGGCCTGGTGCGCCCGGACATGCAGATCACACCGAAGCTGGCTGCGATTGATGGAACGCCGCTCGACATGACCCACGCCCTGGGAGTCGCGCCATGAGCTTCCCACGTTTCTTTATCGATCGTCCGATCTTCGCCATCGTCCTTTCGGTGCTGATGGTGATCGCCGGCATCGTTGCTTTCTTCCAGTTACCGCTCAGTGAATACCCTTCGGTGACGCCGCCCACCGTGCAAGTGACCGCGGCCTATCCGGGGGCCAACCCCAAGGTCATCGCGGAAACCGTCGCCGCACCGCTTGAGCAGGCAATCACCGGCGTGGAGGGCATGTTGTACATGTCCTCGCAGTCGGCCACCGATGGCCGCATGATCCTGACCGTCACCTTCGCCCAGGGGACCAATGCCGACATGGCCCAGGTCCAGGTGCAAAACCGTGTCTCGCGGGTGCTGTCGCGGTTACCTGAGGAGGTGCAACGCCAAGGCGTAGTCACCCAGAAGACCTCGCCGGACATTCTGATGGTGGTTCATCTGCTGTCACCCGATAAACGCTACGACCCCCTGTATATCTCCAACTATGCCTATCTGCAGGTGCGTGACGAGCTGTCGCGTATCCAGGGGGTTAGCGACGTTCTGGTGTGGGGGGCGGGTGAATACAGCATGCGCCTGTGGCTCGATCCGCACCTGATCGCCGCGCGCGGACTGACCGCAGGCGACGTGATTGCTGCCGTGCGCGAACAGAACGTGCAGGTGGCGGCCGGCTCGGTTGGCCAGGCACCCGATTCCACTGCCGCCTTCCAGGTGACGGTGAATACCCTTGGGCGGCTGACCGACGAGGAGCAGTTCGCTGACATCATCATTCGCACCGGTGACAACGGCCAGGTGACCCGTTTGCGCGACGTCGCCCGCATCGAGATGGGCGGCGACGCCTACGCCTTGCGCAGTTTGCTGGACGGTGAACCAGCCGTGGCCTTGCAGATCATTCAGAGTCCAGGGGCCAACGCTCTCGATGTGGCCCAAGCGGTGCGCGAAACCGTTCAGCGACTTGAAGGCAACTTCCCAGCAGGCCTGACCTCACGAATTGCCTACGACCCTACGGTGTTTGTCCGCGCCTCGCTGGAGACTGTGGCAATCACCTTGCTGGAAGCGATTTTCCTGGTGGTCATCGTGGTCGTGGTGTTCCTGCGCAGCTGGCGCGCTTCGCTGATCCCGCTGATGGCGGTGCCGGTGTCGCTTATTGGTACCTTTGCAGTCATGCACCTGATGGGCTTTTCGCTCAACACCTTGTCGTTGTTTGGCCTGGTGCTTTCGATCGGCATCGTCGTGGATGATGCGATCGTCGTTGTCGAGAACGTCGAGCGCCATATCGAAAACGGCGAGCCACCTACCCAGGCCGCGCGGCGGGCGATGGACGAGGTGACCGGGCCGATCATCGCGATTACCTCCGTGCTCGCTGCAGTGTTTATCCCGACCGCGTTCCTCAGCGGTTTGCAGGGTGAGTTCTATCGCCAGTTTGCGCTGACCATCGCCATCTCGACCATTCTCTCGGCGGTCAACTCACTGACCCTCAGCCCGGCCCTCGCCGGACTCCTGCTGCGCCCGCGCAAGGCCGGCATCGCCCCCAACCCGCGCAGCGTGCTTGGTCGCGCCACACGATTGCTGCAGACACTTGGGCGGCCGTTCCAGCGCGCCCCGAATGCCTATGGCAACACGGTCCGCAAGGTGGTGCGGGTCAGCGGTGTGGCACTGGTGGTCTATGGCGGGCTGCTCGGGCTGACGTACTTCGGCTTCCAGGCGGTGCCGCCGGGCTTCGTACCGATGCAGGACAAATATTACCTGGTCGGTATCGCCCAGTTGCCGAATGGGGCCTCGCTGGACCGCACCGAAGCCGTGGTCAAGCAAATGTCCACGCTCGCGCTGGCAGAGCCCGGCGTTGAAAGCGTGGTTGCTTTCCCGGGGCTGTCGATCAACGGCTTCGTCAACGTACCGAACGCGGCGGTGATTTTCGTCATGCTCGACCCGTTCAAGGACCGTACGACGCCTGATCTGGGCGCGAACGCCATCGCCGGGCGCCTGCAAGCGCAGTTCGCCAGTATCCCCGATGGCTTCCTCGGCGTGTTCCCGCCGCCACCGGTGCCGGGCTTGGGCGCTACGGGGGGCTTCAAGCTGCAGGTCGAGGATCGCAACGGCGCCGGGCTCGAAGCGCTGATGCAGCACACCCAGGTCCTGATGATGAAAGCCACCGAGTCAGGGCAGGTCGCCGGGCTGATGACCAGTTTCGACATCAATGCACCGCAACTCGATGTGGTGATTGACCGTACCCAGGCAAAAAGCCAGGGGGTGAAGCTGGCGGATGTCTTCGAATCACTGCAGGTGTACCTGGGCTCGCTCTACATCAATGACTTCAACCGCTTCGGCCGCACCTACAAAGTGACCGCTCAGGCCGATGCCGATTACCGCATGCAGGCCGAAGCCATCGGCCGCTTGCAGGTACGCAATGAGGCCGGGGCGATGCTGCCGTTGTCGTCGTTTGTCACTGTTACGCCGAGTTCCGGGCCGGACCGGGTGATTCGCTACAACGGCTACCCGTCGGCCGATATCACCGGCGGGGCGATGGCGGGCGTCAGTTCCGGGCAGGCGGTTGCCGTCATGGAGCGTCTGGCCAAAGAGGTGCTGCCTGAAGGCATGAGTGTCGAATGGACTGACCTTACCTACCAGCAAAAACTCGCTGGCGATTCGGCGCTGTTCATCTTCCCTCTGTGTGTGCTGCTCGCCTATCTGATCCTCGCTGCGCAATACAACAGCTGGCTGCTGCCGTTGGCGGTGCTGTTGATCGTGCCGATGTGCCTGCTCAGCGCAATCATTGGGGTGTGGCTGGTGGACGGCGATAACAACGTCTTCGTCCAGATCGGCCTGGTGGTACTGGTCGGTCTGGCGGCGAAGAATGCCATTCTCATTGTCGAGTTCGCACGAACGCTTGAAGCCCAGGGACACAGCACGCTGGAGGCGGTGGTCGAGGCGTGCCGATTGCGTTTGCGGCCGATTCTGATGACCTCGCTTGCGTTCATCGCCGGCGTGGTGCCACTGGTACTGGCCAGTGGCGCCGGGGCTGAGATGCGCCAGGCCATGGGCGTTGCCGTGTTCGCCGGGATGCTCGGGGTGACCTTGTTCGGTTTGTTCCTGACCCCGGTGTTTTATGTGCTGGTCCGCGGTCTGGCGGCGCGCTTCGAGCGGCACAGTCCGGCTCTGGAGCTGGGTATGGAGGAGAGCAGGTCATGAAAGGTCTATTTCAAGCAGTTCTGTTGCCGTTGAGTGTGCTTTTCTTGCTGGCCGGATGCTCGGCAGTAGGGCCGGACTATGCACGGCCTGCGCCGGCGCATATCCCGACCAGCTTCGGCGCGGCTTCCGCAGGCTTCGGCGCAGGGGGCGTGGAGATCGAATGGTGGCGGGCTTTCGACGAGCCGGCGCTGACGACTTTGATCCAGCGCGCGCTGGCCGCCAACCATGACATTGCCATCGCGGCCGCGCGGCTCGACGAGGCCAAGGCCATACTGCGCGAGAACCGCCAGGACTTCCTGCCCCGCGGCGGGCCTGCCTTCGGTTACGAGCACGCGCAACGCAGCGAAGTCGAGACGCCGCCCGGGCAGACGCGTCATATCGAAACCTATCGCGGTGCGGTCGACGCCTCCTGGGAAATTGATCTGTTTGGCCGTGTGCGGCGCTCGGTGGAGTCCGCCCAGGCGCAAGCGGGCTCGCGCGAGGCACTGTTGCGCGGGGTGCAAGCGGGTGTTGCGGCCGAGGTGGCGGCGACCTGGTTCGAGTTACGCGGTCTTGAGGCCGAACTGGCCGTTGTATACGACATCAGCCAAAGTCAGCGTGACAGCCTGGAAATGGTCGAACGCCTGATCAGTGCCGGCTCGGCTCACGAGTTCGACCGGCTGCGTGCCGAAGCGTTGTTACGCAGTGTTGAAGCCGCCGCGCCAGAACTTGAGCGTCGCCGCGCGGCTTCCAGCAACGCCTTGGCGGTGCTGCTGGGGGAAACGCCGCAGACGTTCAGGCCACCGGTTGCCACGCCTGCTGGGGAAACATTGGCAGTGCGAAACATCGCGGTAGGCGACCCGGCAGGGCTGCTGTCACGGCGCGCCGATATTGCCGCCGCTGAACGCAACCTGGCGGCCGCGACGGCGCAAATTGGCGTAGAGACGGCCGGGCTGTATCCCGAGGTTCAGGTACGCGGTTCGCTCGGTCTGGTGGCCGGGAGTCTGGATGCCTTGGATGATGCCGGGGCACCGTCCAACTTCATCGCCCCGGTGATTCGCTGGTCGCTGCTTGACCGCGGCCGCGTGCGCGCGCGGATAGCCGCCAGCGAGGCACGCAGCCAGGAGGCGTTGATCCGCTACGACCAGACGCTGTTGCGTGCCTTGCAGGAAACCGATGATGCCTTCCACAGCTATGGCGCCGCAGGCAATACCCTTGGATTGCGCCTGCTGGAGTCGGCGGCGAATCGCGAGGCGGCGCGTCTGGCGCGGGAACGGTTTGCCGAAGGCGAGGGCCTTTACCTGGATGTGCTCGAAGCTGAACGCTCTGACTTTACCAGCCGGCGTGCGCTGACCATCGCGCGGACCAACCAGCGGCTGGCCATTGTCAGCATCTATAAGGCTCTGGGTGGCGGTTGGGAGATTTGTGCGCAGCCTGGCCAGGACTGCAGCGGCGCCGATGGCCTTGAAAACTGGCCTGCGACAAAACAAATCAGTTCAAGGTCTTGACCTTCCCCTCTTGGGAGGCTTCAAGCTTTGTTCAACAGACACTGAAAGGGGTAGTTCAATGGCTTCCGTTGCCGTCCAACCAGGCTCCAATCCGCCCTCGTCCGCAAGCAGTCGCTTGAGCCTGCCGGTCGAAGGCATGACCTGCGCGTCCTGCGTCGGTCGGGTCGAGCGCGCGCTGAAAGCGGTACCCGGCGTGCATTCGGCCGCCGTCAACCTCGCCACCGAACGTGCCGACATTACCTTTAGCGCCGAGGCTGATCCACAGGCCGCCGTACGGGCTATCGAAGGAGCCGGTTATAACGTTCGCGAAGAGGCTAGCGAACTTGCGATCGAGGGCATGACCTGCGCGTCGTGCGTTGGCCGGGTCGAGAAGGCACTGGCAAAGATCCCGGGTGTGATTGAAGCCAACGTCAACCTGGCCACCGAGCGCGCCCGGGTGCGCCACCTGGCCGGCGTTGTCTCCAGCGCCGACCTTGAAGCAGCGATCAAACAGGCGGGCTACAGCGCCCGTAGCCTGTCTGCGGAAAACGCCAACGCTGGTGATCAGGACAGCGAGCGCCGCGAAAGCGAGTCACGTTCGTTGCGGCGTGCATTGCTGATTGCCGCGATCCTGACCTTGCCGGTGTTCATCCTCGAGATGGGCTCGCACCTGATTCCCGGCATGCATCACTGGGTGATGGAAAATATTGGGCAACAGACCAACTGGTACCTGCAGTTCGCCCTCGCCACCCTGGTGCTGTTCGGTCCGGGGCTGCGTTTCTTCCAGAAGGGTGTACCGGCGTTGTTGCGCGGTGCCCCTGACATGAACTCGCTGGTCTCGGTCGGTACCGCGGCAGCCTACGGCTATTCGGTGGTCGCCACCTTCGCACCGCAAGTGCTGCCGCAAGGCACGGCGAACGTCTATTTCGAAGCAGCCGTGGTCATCGTCACCTTGATCTTGCTGGGCCGCACCCTAGAGGCGCGGGCCAAGGGCAAAACCTCGCAGGCGATCAAACGCCTGGTTGGGCTTCAGGCCAAGACTGCGCGCGTCGAGCGCAACGGCACCAGCATCGAGATTCCGCTCGATCAGGTCACCACCGGTGACATCGTCTTCGTGCGTCCGGGCGAGAAGATTCCGGTCGATGGCGAGGTCGTGGAAGGCGCCTCGTATGTTGACGAGAGCATGATCAGCGGCGAACCGGTGCCAGTGTCGAAAGGGGTGGGCGCCGAAGTCGTCGGCGGTACGCTGAACAAGACCGGTGCCTTCAGCTTCCGCGTGACCAAGATCGGCGCCAATACCGTACTCGCGCAGATCATCCGTCTGGTCGAAGAAGCGCAGGGCTCGAAACTGCCGATCCAGGCCCTGGTCGACAAAGTCACCATGTGGTTCGTCCCGGCGGTAATGGCCGCCGCCACACTGACCTTCCTGATCTGGCTGGTGTTCGGTCCGGACCCGGCGCTGACCTTCGCCCTGGTCAACGCCGTCGCCGTGCTGATTATCGCCTGCCCATGTGCCATGGGGCTGGCCACGCCGACCTCGATCATGGTTGGGACGGGCAGGGCGGCTGAGCTCGGCGTGCTGTTTCGCAAGGGCGAAGCCCTGCAAGCGCTGCGTGACGTGAGCGTTGTTGCGCTGGACAAGACCGGTACGCTGACCAAAGGCCGCCCCGAGCTGACCGACCTGATTACCGCTGATGACTTTGCCTACGATGAAGTCCTGGCGCTGGTCGCCGCTGTCGAGACGCGTTCGGAACACCCGATCGCCGAAGCGATCGTCGCCGCCGCACAGCAGCGTAACCTCACGATCGCAGCCGTCGAAGGCTTCGACGCAACCCCGGGCTTTGGCGTCTCGGCCAAGGTCGCCGGACGCACCGTCTCTGTCGGCGCGGACCGCTTCATGACGCAGCTGGGGCTTGATGTGGCCAGCTTCCTGTCGACCGCCAAGCGTCTTGGCGAGCAAGGCAAGAGCCCGCTCTATGCCGCGATTGACGGACGCCTGGCCGCAGTGATCGCGGTCGCCGACCCGATCAAGGAGTCGACGCCTGAGGCGATCAAGGCGCTACACGCCCTCGGCCTCAAGGTGGCGATGATCACCGGTGACAATGCGGCGACGGCGGCGGCGATTGCCAAACAGCTGGGCATCGATGAAGTGGCGGCCGAAGTGCTGCCCGATGGCAAGGTCGCGGCGCTGAAGAAGTTCCGCAGCGAGGGCGCGCGGGTGGCCTTCGTCGGAGACGGTATCAACGATGCGCCGGCGCTCGCCGAAGCGGATGTCGGTCTGGCCATTGGTACCGGTACCGATGTGGCGATCGAAGCGGCCGATGTGGTGTTGATGTCCGGCGACCTGCGTGGCGTGCCGAATGCCATTGCCCTGAGCCAGGCCACCATACGCAATATCAAGCAGAACCTGTTCTGGGCCTTTGCCTATAACGCGCTGTTGATCCCGGTCGCTGCGGGGGTGCTGTATCCACTGAACGGCAGCTTGCTGTCGCCAATCTTCGCCGCCGCCGCCATGGCACTCTCCAGCGTATTCGTGCTCGGCAACGCGCTGCGGCTCAAGCGCTTGCAGGCGCCCATGGCGATTGAATCGCGCGCCGAGGCACCGCGCAGTAACGTAGGGGCCGTCGCCTCTGCTGAATGATCGTTGAACCCGGCGCCTGGCCAGGCGCCGGTTCTTTACGCCCACACAAACCGTCGCGAGTCACTCAATACCAGTGTTTCGGTGGGCGTTCGTTCGCGCTTGAAAAGCGCGAATGGCTAACTATGCAAGGAGACATGGCATGAGAAAAATAGCCTCTACGTTGGTTGTCATCACACTGGCACTGGCCGCCACTGCGGTTTCGGCAAAAGGTGGTAACCCGAAAAACAACGGTAACTACGACCTGAATAATTTCAGTACTACGCCTTTGTATGTGTGGAGCAATGGCAAGTTGGTGAAAAATCCGCAGTTCGCCATCGAACGCAGCACTGTAAAAGAGCGTAACCAGGAAGTAATCAGTGCTACGGATGACGTTAAACACTACGAATAGTTAGTGTTAAAGCATTTGACCTTGCCACAGGGGCAGGCTCTATCTTTTCTGGACTTCATCATTGATCAGGAGATCGACATGTATAGTTTTACTATTCCGAACATGACCTGCGGTGGCTGCGCCCGATCGGTCACCAATGCACTACTGAGTGTCGATCCGGACGCGCGTATCAAGACCGATCCACCCTCCCGCAACGTGACGGTCGAGAGCAACCTGGACGAAGCTGCGTTCCTTACCGTGCTTAGCGAAGCCGGGTACCCTGGCAAGCAGTAAGCTGAAGCGCTGAAGCTTCTGTAAACCGCGGATGCCGTTGTTTTTCAATTTGTAACCAAGTGAAGACATCGGCATTCGTCGGGCGGCCTGATCCTGGCGTCGCAACCCCTTGCCGGGCGGGTTCGGGCCCGCATGAGCAGTACTAGTGCGTAATTTTTACCGATTGTGAATGTGCGCAAAAAAATTCAAATTCAAAGCTTGACCTTTCCACTATGGGAAGCTTTACGTTTCCCACACAACAACAAAGAAAGGGTAGTTACATGATTTCTCTTGAGTTTCAACAACCGCGCAATACCTCCTCTGACTTAGTTCTCCGCACTCACGGTGTGGACGCCAACGTTCTATTCCCCTGATCAAACTCATAACTTCGCACGCCTCGGCGTAGGCGAAGAGTGCGTCATGCTCACGATCAAGGAATCACCGTAACCTTGTTTGTGAGGTCGATGGTTAAAAGGAATGTTTTTGTAAGCAATGGAGATCGATATGGAAAAGATCAGCGCCTACCGCGATGCCGTTAACCCAGACACTTTTTTCGGCCAGACTCACGCGGCTGTTCCGTCAGTACCTGCGCTATTAACCGAGGCATTGAAGCCCGGTGCCAGCTACGCTCAGCTCACGTTTGCCCTGGAGGCCCTGCTTGCGCTCACCGAGAAAGGCCTGGCAGGGGATGCCACAGCCTACGCGCAGTACCAGGCGTCGCTCCTGGAACTGCATATTCCCGGTGACCCCCGTACCGAGCCGACCCGCCGCTGGATGGCGAGCCAGGTCTATCTGATCGAGGATAAATTCGCCCCCAAACTGCCAGACTTCAAGCTGCTGCCTGTGGACGAATTTCGCAAAAAAGTCGACGCTGAAATCGAGGCGCGCAGCCGTGTGACGCACCCGATGTCGGTTCACCTGTTTCACGGCACGCCGCCGCTTGAGGACGTGCGATTCTTCCTGGAACACCACTGGACGCGCTCCTACAATTTCTACAGCCTCCTGGCCGAGCTGGCGTTCCGCTTCGAAGCCATCGAGGATGCCTCGGTGTTTTATCGCAACCTGTATGGCGAAGCCGGGGCGGAGACTCCAGAGCGTTCGCATCCGGCGTTGCTGTCCCACCTCATGACCTACTTCGATATCCCCCTGTGTATCGATTTCCCGGCGCTACAGCCGCTGGAAAAGGCCTACCTGAACAATCGCATCCGTTGCGTGCGTCATACCGATGTCGCCTGGGGCCTGGCGCTGCTCTATGCGGTTGAGTCGGTCAGTTGCGTCAACCACCGGCGGATCTACGAAATGCTCCAACGCCTCGGCGTTCCGGAGCAACCCAGCGAGTTTCATCGCCTTCACGGTACTCAGGATGAGATCGATACCGAGGAGATGTGGGCACTGATCGCCAAGTTCGCCCCCAGCGAAGCCTTCCAGCGCACGTTCATGCAGGCGCTGGCGCGGCACTTCGAAATCAACAAGGCGTACTTCGACATGTTGTGGCAGCAGATGCAGGGTCAGTCCATCCACACCGCCTGAACCACCACCGTGCACGTAGAACAAAATAAGGAGCACACAGGATGAGTACTCGTAATTTTTCTCTGCAGCAACTCCAGAGCCTTCACTCCAGCGAAGCGCGCAGTGTCGCCGATGCGCTGGCAGCCAACGCAACCTCCAGCCAGATCGAAACTGCGGCGAACAGGCTGGCCGCGCTGACCGAAACGGCGCACAAGGGCGACGCCAAGGCCTTCGCCGAGTATCAGCAACTGCTCTATATCCTGTCGCTGAGCGATGACGTGGCAACCGCGCTGACCCGACGTTGGCTGGCCAATGCAATCTATCGCGTGGAAGAGCGTTTCATGCCTGCTGCCGACCTGTCCTCTGCGCTGTCCGAAGAGGCCTTCGAGCAGCGTCTGAAACAAGAGATTGCTGCGCAATCCCGCGAAAACCACCCGATGTCTCAGTACGTCTTCGCCGGCTCCGCCTCGCGCGCGCAGCTCCAGGTCTTTCTGCGCCACCAGTGGTTCCGTACCTTCCGCCTGTATCGGGACGCGGCGGATCTGCTGGTGAACTTGACCGATGTTGACGAGGCCGCAGCACTCAGCCGCTACCTGTACGGCGAACTGGGGGAAGAGGACGAACGCAGTTCGCATCCGCGCTTGCTGGCCAAGCTGCTCAACGCCATTGATCTGGAGGCCGACTTCGAGGCGATCTCGACGATGCCCGAAGAGATCGCCTACCTCAACAACCGCGCCCGTAGCTTCCGTAATCCCGACGTCGGCTGGGGCCTGGCGGTGTTCTACATCACTGAACTGGTGGTGCCGGGCAACCATGAGAAGCTCTATCGCGCGCTGCTTCAGGCCGGCCTCAGTGAGGACGCGGCGGAGTACTACAAGATACACATCAGTCTCGTGCCGCCTCGCGCCAAGCGGGAATGGCAGCTGATCGCTCGACGCATCCCTGATGTGGCGTTCCAGAACGCGTTCCTGACCTCATTGGCGCAGCACTTCCGTGTCGAGCGGGCCTATTACGACGCCGTCTGGCAACACCTGCAGAACGTCAAGTAACCGCCCCGGGACAACGCGAGCGAAACAACATGCCGAGTCACATAACAGAATCTCGTCTCCACGGGGGCGCTTACTCGTCCCCGGAATTTGCCGCGATCTTCTCTGATAGCAATCAGTTGCAGAAGTGGCTTGATGTCGAACGGGCGCTGGCGGCGACCCAGGCAGAGATGGGCATCATTCCACTTCAGGCCGCGCGCGAGATTGCCCGCGTAGCCAAGGTGGAGATGTTCGATCTCGACGCACTGGGTCGCGAGAGCATGGCCACCGGGCACATTCTGGTGCCCACCCTCCGTGCATTGGCATGGTCCTGCACAGGACGTTGGGGTGAATACGTGCATTACGGCGTAACCACCCAGGACATCCTCGATACAGGGCTGATGCTGCAGATCAAGGAGGCCTGGACGCTGGTGCTGAGCCGCTTGCAGTCGATTCGCGCTCATCTGCGGGTGCTTGCCCAGCGTTACCAGCACACCCCGATGGTGGCGCGAACCCATGGCCAGCAAGCTCTGCCGACGACGTTCGGCTACAAGGTGGCGGTCTGGATCGATGAGCTTGACCGTCACCTGGAGCGCTTTGACGAAGCCTATGCGCGGGTAATGGTGGGCAACTTGACCGGGGCCGTGGGCACCATGGCAGCGTTTGGCCAACAGGGCTTCGAGATCCAGCGCCGAACCCTGGCCAGACTCGGGCTCGCCGCCCCCTTGACCAGTTGGCACAGCGCCCGGGACCGGGTGCTGGAGGCCGCCTGGCTGCTGGTTCAGACCTCAGTAACCTTGGGCAGGGTGGCCAATGAGATCTATCACCTGCAACGCACCGAAATAGACGAGGTACGCGAGTACAGCCGGCCGGGGCAGGTCGGCAGCAGCACCATGCCGCACAAGCAGAACCCGTCGACGGTAGACCTGATCAGCGCGCTGTCGCGGCTGGTGCGGGCGCAGATGGTCGCGCTCACGGACGCTGCGTTTCAGTTGCACGAGCGAGATGGTACGACCTGGCGCATCGAGTGGGCGGCGTTGCCGGACCTGTTCATCTATGCCGGTGCGCTGCTCACCCGCATGGACGGCGTGCTGGCGGCCGGGCTTGAGGTCCGCGAGGAGCGCATGCGCAGCAATCTGGACATGCTTGGCGGCCTGATGCTGTCGGAGCGGATCATGCTCGCGCTGGCGGCGCAGTTTGGCAAGCAGACCGCCCATGAGCTGCTGCATGAGGTGTCCCAGGCATCACGGCGCAACAATGTCTCGTTCCGCTATGCACTGCTCAACGATGAACGCTTGCGCGACTGTTTCACCCCGCAAGCGCTCGAAGACCTGCTCGACCCCGCCACCTATACCGGGCTGGCGGCGGAGATGGTCGATCTGGTCGCTGGCAATTCGCTGTCCGACCCTTCAAGCGATGACCTTGAAAGGGCGATGTCAACGCAAGGAAATCCCAGTCAGTCTCAGCGCGTGATGGAGGATATGTGATGGATGCACAAACGCTTGAAATGGTTGCCCGTTCTTCCTGCAGCGCACCTTCGGGTGACATTGCTGCACTGCAGTCCGAGGCAAGTTGCCAGCACGAACACAGTCATATTGTCGACTCGAAAACCCACGGGGGAGGCTATGCCGGTCCGGTGAGCCGGCGGATTTTCTGCAGCCACTGCCGTCTGCAGCGTTGGCTTGATGTCGAAGCGGCGCTGGCACAGGCTCAGGCGGATGTCGGCATCATCCCCCGCCAGGCCGCGCTCGACATCGAGCAGGCTGCCCGGCTTTCGGCGATCAATTTGCGCCAGATTGCCGATGGCGTTGCCACCACCGGGCACTCGCTGATGCCGTTGCTCAGTGCCTTGCAGAACAACTGCAACCCGAGTTCCCGCGAGTACGTGCACTTTGGCGCTACCACCCAGGACATCCAGGACACCGCCCAGTCCCTGGAAATGCGCGATGTACTGGATGCGATGGAGCACGCGCTGGATATCCTCCTGGCCAGACTCACGGCGTTGGCGAACGCGCAACGCGACTCGCTGATGGTCGCAAGAACCCACTCGATTCCGGCATTGCCCACTACCTTCGCGCTTAAGGTAGCGGGGTGGATCGATGAACTGATGCGCCATCGCCAGCGCCTTGGCGAGGCACGCAAGCGGATTCTGGTGGTGCAGCTGTTCGGTGGCGTTGGCACGATGGCAGCCTTTGGCCCTGAGGCCATGGCCATGCTCGAGCGCTTTGCCCTCCGGCTGCAGCTGGATGCACCGCTGGCGGGCTGGCATGTGTCGCGCGATCGTGTTGCCGAGTTCGTCAGCACCCTGGCCATGGTCACCGCTTCGCTGGCCCGGGTTGCCGATGAGATCCGCACTCTCAACCGCTGGGAGATCGGCGAGCTGGAGGTCGGCTGGACGCAGCAGCAGATAGGCAGCAGCACCATGCCGCACAAGCGCAATCCCGAGGGTTGCGAGCAGGTGGTGGTGCTCGCGCGGCTGGCCAAGGCCCAGGTCATGCTCGCGCTCGATGCCATGATCCTGGAGCACGAACGCGACTACCGCGGGACGCGCCTGGAGTGGTGTGCGGTCGCGGATGTCTCGCACTATGCGTTGATGGCGTTGTCGTTGCTGACCGAGACGATCAGTAGCCTCACGGTCAACAACAAGACCATGGAAAACACTGCAAACGCCTACAGCGATGCCATCTGCACCGAGGCTTTCGTCTTTGAAATGGCGAAGAAACTCGGCAAAAGCAGCGCTTACGCAATCATCTTCGAGATCACTCAGGCCAGCCAGCGCAACCGCGTGTCGATGCGCGAGGCGATCGAATCCGACCCGCGGGTTACCGCGGTCATGGACGAGGACACACTGACGAGGCTGTTCGAGCCCAGAAGCCATCTGGGAATGGCCGGGACAATCGTTGACAACGTGCTGGACAAGGTTGCCAGCCATTACTGAGAACCCACCGCAGGCGACATGCGGTCATGCTGTAAAACAGGGAGAAACAAATGACAAAGGGTATTGAAACTGACATCGCCAAGGTCGAGCAATTTTCTGCACGGATCATGGAAGATTACGGCAACACACTGCGCGGCGCGATGCTCTACATCGGCGACCAGCTGGGCTTGTTCAAAACACTTGCGCACGGTGACTGGGTGACCCTGGAGGAGCTGGCCGAACAGTCCGGCTACAACGCCCGTTATCTGCGTGAGTGGCTGGGCAGCATGGTGACCGGCAGTTACCTCAGCTACGACCCGCAGACCCGGCGCTACCGCATGCCTGCCGAGTTTTTCCCGGTGCTTGCCGACGAGGATTCACCGTACTTCGCCGGTGGCATCATCCAGTTGAGCGTGCCGTTCGTGAGCATGGCGCCCAAGGTCATCGAGGCTTTCCGCAACGGTGGCGGTTGCGCCGAAGAAGCGTTCCCGCTGGAGACCTGGGAGGGCATGGAGCGCATGACCATGCCCTGGTACAAGCATTACCTGGTGCAGCACTGGATTCCGTCGCTGGACGGTGTCGAAGAAAAGCTGCGCGCAGGCGGCAGCGTCCTCGATTTTGGCTGCGGCAGTGGCCTGGCCGCGATCACCATGGCCAAGGCGTTTCCCGAGGCGCGGGTCTATGGCTGCGATTTCCACCCACCGTCAATTGAACGCGCACGGGCCAATGCCCGGGCCGCCGGGGTTGCGGACCGGGTGCAGTTCGAGGTCAGTGATTCCGATGCGCTGGTGGGCAAGAAATTCGACTTCGTCACCACCTTCGTGGTCATCCACGATGCCACCGACCCGCAGCAAATGCTCAAGGACTTGCGCGAGTCGACCGCCGACGACGGGACCTTCCTCATGGTTGAGCTCAACCTCTCGGAAGAGCTGCACGAGAACATGAACCTGTTCGGGCGGGTGATGTACCCGCAGAGCACGCTGTATTGCATGACCTGCTCGCTGTCGCACGGCGGAGAAGGGCTTGGCGCCTTCATGGGCGAAGGCCGTGCAAGGCAGATGGCCGAGAAGGCCGGGTTCAGCCGCTTCCGCAAGGTGCCTTCGGCGCGGCCGGCGATGCCTGCATTGTTCGAACTCAGACCTTGAGGTGAAACTGCCCGGGATTGCGCTCTGCGCGATCCCGGGCAGCGGCGAACGCTGAAGACAGATTTACGGTGCTACCGGGATTAGCCTTGTGAAACTACCCTCGAAGCTATCGGTGGTCGTTAGCGTGTGTGAGCAGCTACCCACTGTTTCATTCTTGAAGCATAAGAGGTCTGTTCAATGAACACGCCCACTTGGGTACTGCTGGCATTCGCCGCCTGGACACTGCTCATCCTGCTGGGAACGGTCGGTGTCTATCGCTGGTCGATGATCTTGACCGGTCGCGCAACCGTCCGTGAATGGCAGCCAGGCACGCCGCAAGGCAGCGCCTGGTATCAACGGGCGATGAATGCCCACCGCAACTGCATCGAGAACCTCCCGGTCTATGGCGCTATCGTCCTGGTGCTCAATGCCTCGGGCTTGACCAGCAGCACATTGGACATCCTCGCCCTGGTGCTGATCACCGCCCGCGTCCTGCAGAGCCTGGTTCATATCTGCTTTGAGCAAACTGAAGCGGTGGCGATCCTGAGGTTTGTGTTCTTCCTAATCCAGATCATCATGATGTTCTGGATGGGGCTGTGGATTGTGCAGGGCGTTTGAACGCGTCGGCGCTTGCGGCTGGGTCAGCCCGCCAAGGCCTGGGAGGTATCGTCAATGACCTCTCTGAGTGTCTGCACCAGTGCTTGCGCGGCAGGGGACAAGGTGACACCTGGAAGCCGCGAGATGCCAATCTGACCCAGCAACAACGGTTCGAACGCGGGAAGGCGAACGATCTCGGCGCTGTACACGGGATCGAACGCCACCGACTGCGGCAGTATTCCCAACAGATCGGTCTGCCTCAACAGCCAGAGAATATTGAACAGAGAAACCGTTTCGATGGTTGCATGCGGCGGGTCGATGCTCTGCCGATAAAACAGGTTGTCAAACTGCTTGCGCAAGGTGGTCTCTGCATGGGGCAGCATCCACGCCGCACCTGCAAGTGTTTCGAGGGTGGCGTCCGGTTGCTGCGCCAGTGGGTGATCGTGCCTGCCGACAATAATGGCGTTCTCGCTGAACAGCGCTTCCTGTGCAACCACCGGGCTGCTGCCGACATCGGATAGCCGACCGATCAGAAAGTCCAGTTCGCCCGCGATCAACCGCGGGATCAGTTCCGCGCTGACCCCATCGACAATCTTGATCCGTATGTCAGGCCGAGATGACCGGAGTCGGGCAATCGCGGCGGGCACCAGGTAACTGGAACCTGTCAACACACAGCCGACGGTGACCCGCCCGGAATAACCCCGGCCCAGTGCATCAATGGCGTGGGATACATGGTCGATCTGGGCAAGCACGCCATGACTGCGTTCGACAAAAGCCCGTCCGAGTTCGGTAGGCGTCACCCCGCGGCGGCTACGCATGAATAGCCGTGCGCCAACGGCCTCCTCGAGGTCCTGTAGCAGTTTGCTCGCAGTCGGTTGCGAGAGGTGCATTGAGCGCGCCGCATGCAGGATGCTGCCGTATTCAACCAGGGCGATGGCCAGCCTGAAATGTCGAACCGTGGCCCAGCGCTCGAGCCTGTCCAGCTTCATGTGGTATTCCATTTATTGATATCACCTTAAATATACTGGTGATTTACCGATAAAAATACCCTCCCTAGAATGCGCGCTACAGAGGCCGCTGCGCGGTGCTTCTGGAAACTCCAGCACTTCAAACTTGTGTTCACATTGATGAGGTAACTGTCATGGGTCTTAACAATCTCGAAACGGTAAAGCGCTATTTCAAATACTGTGTCGATGGCAAAGATATTGAGCGTGTAGATGAGTATTTTGATGCTGATGTAGTGGTGCACCGACCCGATTGTGCCGCGCCCATCGTTGGCGTCAGCAACTTCAAGCGCGCGTTGTCCGAGCATGTCCTGGATCGCTATGCGTCAATCGAAACGACGTTCAGCAAAGAGGTGGTAACCGACGATGTGGTTGTCGTTCATTTGACCCACCGTGCAACAGGTTCAAACACCTGGCATGGATTCGATGTGCAAGGCAAAGATGTGAACTGGACGGCATTGACCTATTTCCGTTTTAACCCGGCAGGCAAGGTCGTGGAGGAGATCGTTGAGCGCAATGAATTGTTCATGGCCAGGCAGCTTGGGATTATCTAATCCCATGGCCTGAGGTTTGTGTTCTTCCTTATCCAGATCATCATGATGGTCTGGATGGGCCTGTACATTGTGCTGGGCGGCTGGACTGCGCTCGCTTCAGCGCAGTCCGAAGGCGTAGAAGGCTGTGATTCAGGGCGCCGCCAACCACTGATTGACGATACCGTCGTACACCCCGGTGGCCCTGCTCAGGTGCAACCATTGGTCTACATAGCTTTTCCACGCAACATCACCGCGGGGCAGCAGGAAGGCTTTTTCGCTGTACTGCATTTCGCGCTCAGGGTTCACCGCGCACAAGCCCGGCTTGAGCTTCTGCTGATAACGCGCTTCGCTGGCGTCGGTGATCATCACGTCGGCCTTGCCCGCCAGCAGTTCATCGAAAATCGTTACGTTGTCGTGCAGTCGCAATTGCGCCTGGCCCAGGTGCGTACGGGCGAATACTTCGTTAGTGCCGCCGGCAGGCTCTATCACCCGCACCTGGGGCTGGTTGATCTGCTCGACCGTCTGATAGCGCTGCACATCGGCGCAACGTACCAGCGGGATCTTGCCGTCGACGCCCAAGGAGTGGCTGAAGAATGCCTTTTTCTGCCGCTCCAGGGATACCGAGATCCCACCGACCGCAATGTCGCAGCGTTGGGCGAGGAAGTCTGGCATCAGGGTTTTCCAGGTAGTGGGTACCCAGTGGATTTTCGCGTTGAGGCTCTTGGCCAGGGACTCGGCCATCGCAATGTCGATGCCTTCATAGCTGCCATCGCCGCGCAGGGAGGTGTAAGGCTTGTAGTCTCCGGTGGTGCAGACAGTCAGCGTGCCGCGCTGGAGTACGTCGTCGAGGCGCGAGGGGGCGCTGTCGGCCAGGGCGTTGCTTGCCAGACTTGTCAGTACACAGAGGGCGAGGGGAGCTTTCATGCGGTCGAGTCCTTGGGGGCATGGTCGGGACCACCATTATTTCCAGTGGGTGGCGGCTTGGCAAAACTTTGAGATGTCAGACAGTAATCACCGATTTCGAGCTCTTTTGCCCGGTAACTTTGAACTTGGCTGAAAGTTCGCCTACACCCTCTAACGAGGGCGCGTACTGTGCAACGGTTCGTTGTTCTGGCGTTGGCGTGTCTGTGACTTAATCCATTCAAAGGAATTCGAGCATGACAAGCAAACTGATTGGCAAAGTAATGTTACTTGGGCTCCTCAGCACTGCCGCGATTTCTGTGCAGGCAGCCCAAGCGGGAGGCAATGGGTGCGGTTGGGGCAACATGCTGTTTGAAGGAGACAGCGGTCTGGGGCCCCACCTGCTGGCCACTACCACCAACGGCACCTCTGGCAATGCCACCTTTGGCCTGACTTCCGGCACCAATGGCTGCGATTCAAAAGTGAAGCTGGGCTACGGCGGTCGCTCGATGCTGGCGATGAACAACATGCTTGAAGGCATTTCCGAAGACATGGCCAGGGGCGGTGGCGAATCGCTGAGCGCCTATGCCACGTTGCTGGGGGTCCCCAGCGATGATCGTCAACACTTTGCCAGCGTTACCCATAGCCATTTCGATGAGATCTTTGCCAATCAGGATGTCACCGCAGACCAGGTCTACAGCAATACCCTGGCCGTCATGAGTCGCGATCCCCGCCTGGCGCGCTATGTGCAACAACCTGGCTAACGACCGGTAACCAGTGGTTCAAGCCCTCTTTGGAGGGCTTTCTTATGCTCTAAATGTTATGTTATAACCTATTTTTGTCTTGAGCAGGCACCCTGACCATGTCCGTAGTACTTACCTCGGCCGAGCTGCTCGCCCAGCCGGCGGATGCCTATATGAATGCCGCGCAGCAGCAGTTTTTTCGCACCTTGCTGCTTGACCAGCGTGCCGAGCTGCAAGGGCGGATCGCCGAAGAGTTCGAAGCCCTGCGCGAACGCGATACCAGCAGTGATCCCGCAGATATCGGCAGCGCTGAAGAGCAGCGCGAGTGGCAATTGCGTGTGCTGGAGCGGGAGAAAAAGTTGCTCGACAAGATCGATGAAGCCCTTGAGCGCCTGGCCAGCGGCGAGTACGGCTGGTGCCGGGAGAGTGGTGAGCCGATCGGCCTGAAACGCCTGCTGCTCAGGCCGACCGCAAGCCTCGGCATCGAAGCCAAAGAGCGCCAGGAACAACGCGAAAAACACCTGCGACATGCCTGATGCTGACGGAGCCTGAAACCATGCATGATCGTCAGCCGTTACAGCAAATAGGCAGCGAGGAGATCAATGTACTCTGCGAGGTGCTGCGCGATGAGGTCAACCTGGCCGTCTGGCAGCGCCAGTTGCCGGCACAGATCAGTGATTTCGCCACGGCCTTGCTGGCACAGGGCGATTCGCTGGGACAATCCATCGTGCTGGAGCTGCCAAGCCCGGAGAGTCCGCCGAATTTGAGTGGTCTGGTCGAGGCTTATAGCGATCTGCCTGGGCAAGTCGCTTTTCTGCAGGACCTGAGCTGGCTGGTCAGCGCCTTTGCCTGCCTGTTCGACACCAAGCGCATCGGCCTGCGCTTGCGCATTCTCGACAAGGCCATGTGCCCACGTTTTCATGTTGATCATGTGCCGGTCAGGCTGATCACCAGTTACGCCGGGGTGGGCAGTGAATGGCTGCGGGAAGGGCGGATGGCGCGTGAGCGTTTGGGCGAACCGGCGGCCGAGCCTTGCGATGTGGCGTTGATAGAGCGCGCCGAGGCCGGCCATGTGCTGCTGGCAAAGGGCGAGAAGTGGATCGGCAATGAAGGCGGTGGGCTGATTCACCGCTCGCCGCAACCGCCAGCCGGGGAAAGGCGCTTATTGGTGACACTCGACTGGTTGGGCTGAGCCCGGGATGTAGGAGCGGATTTATCCGCGATGGGGGCGTAGCGGCCCCAAAGATGGGCCTGCTGAGCAGGCCATCGCGGATAAATCCGCTCCTACAGAGCTGAGGTCGCTCTCAAGGTTGTGTGTTTTTCAGATAGTTCTTACAGATCTCAGAGGGGATCAACGTTAGTTTTTACCCGCTCGCCCGATTCAAGGGATCTTTACCGACGCATGGAATGCAGGGCCTTTGCGTCGGGCGAGCACCTTCAGTCAATCGCTCATCTGCATCTGGAGTACCCCATGTTTCTCTTACCCATCGCCGCACCGCTCTACATGGCCTGGCTCATCTGCAAGGCACGAAAGTAATTCGGCCTTCTTGGACTTATTGGCGCTGATGTGCGAGCCGACTAGTGGGGTGTGAAGATCCGCTTCACGCCCACACCATCAAGCACGGCATCGATCAGCGCCCGCGCCGTCTCGATATGCTGGCCAGCGCCGCAGACCAGGGAGCGGTCGTTGAGTGTAAGGTGATCGACCGCGTCGCTCACCGTCGCCTCGGCACATTGCAGTAGATGGCAAGCATGCAGCAGCGCTTCTTCGGCGGGAACGCCGGCGCGGACCGTGAACATGCGATTGGTGCCGAACGGGGTGTTGGCGGTGGTTGCGTTGGAAAGGTCGAAACTGGGGGGATCGGGGACAAGCTTTTTCATGGTCAACCTCTGTCAGTGAAGCAACCACCCTTCGCTGCTAAACGAAGGTGGCAGCTGTACGCGGGTTAGCAGACCGGTGACAGAGAACCGGCGCACCCGAAGGTGCCCCACGTACAACCGCCATAACAGCGGTGCTCGTAGATCTCTGTCATATCCGGACTGCTAAATCCGATCGCTGGATTTTCCAACGACGGCAGCAGCCTAGAGCCATGAACGGCCCGGCACAACAGAGCAACGGCGGCGCAAGTATGAATCAGAACCGTCTGACAGAAAACGCCTACAACATCGCGATTTATCGCCGGTGGCTGTGGGAGAAACTGACTTGAAGCGGCGTCGGCGCTATTCTGAATTCATAGTCCCTTGGGGCAGTAATCATGCGCAGGTTAATGTTGTTACTTGCAGCCAGTGTCGTTGCGGGTTGTCAGGCGCCGATGCCAACCGCTGATCCGCAGATGGCCTGGGTCGATCTCTCTACGCCATTTCCCAACGACCGATTGCTGTTGGCCGAACGCCTGGACAAACAGCGCCTGCGCGACGGGCGCTTTTTTCAAGTCACCCCCGGCAGCCATGAGCTGATCGTCCGCTTCGACTTCGAAGTCGCCGGTGGTGGGGGTATGGGCGACCTGGGCGGGCCCACAGAACGCCTGTGCTACCTGACCCTGAACTATGAGCATTTCACCGCGGGCCAACGCTATGTACTCGAAGCCCGCTCGATGGCCTTGACGCCCGAGGCGCGCTTGTACAACGCCAAGCGCGAGATCGTTGCAGAAGTCAGCGATTTTTATTGCTTGATGTAAGGTGTTAACCAACGCAAAGCGCCGACATTATCGTCGGCGCTTCGGAAGTGGAAAGTACTCCGACTTACGCTTGCACAACCTCAATCCTGGCACTCGCAGCCGCCTCACGGAACTCGGCGATCTGGTCGAAGCTCAGGTAGCGGTAAACGTCGGCCGCCATGCTGTCGATGTTTTTCGCGTACTCCATGTATTCCTCGACGGTAGGCAGTTTGCCAAGGATCGAGGCAACAGCAGCCAGCTCGGCCGAAGCCAGGTAGACGTTGGCGCCATCACCCAGACGGTTGGGGAAGTTACGCGTCGAGGTCGACACCACCGTCGAGTTCGCCGCGACACGTGCCTGGTTCCCCATGCACAGCGAGCAGCCCGGCATTTCCATGCGTGCACCGGCCTTGCCGTAGATGCCGTAGTAGCCTTCTTCGGTCAGTTGGTGAGCGTCCATCTTGGTTGGCGGGGCCAGCCACAGACGGGTCGGCAACGAACCTTTGACCTTTTCCAGGAGCTTTCCGGCAGCGCGGAAGTGGCCGATGTTGGTCATGCACGAACCGATGAACACTTCGTCGATCTTCTCGCCCTGAACGGTGGTCAGCAGACGGGCGTCGTCCGGGTCGTTCGGCGCGCAAAGTACAGGCACGGTCACTTCGGCCAGGTCGATTTCGATGATCTCGGCGTATTCAGCATCCTTGTCGGCTTCCAGCAGTACCGGGTTGGCCAGCCAGGCTTCCATCGCCTGGGCGCGACGCTCCAGGGTACGGGCGTCGCCATAGCCTTCGCTGATCATCCAGCGCAGCAGGGTGATGTTCGAGCGCAGGTACTCGGCCACGGCCTTTTCAGGCAGTTTAATGGTGCAACCGGCAGCGGAGCGTTCGGCGGAGGCGTCGGACAGCTCGAAAGCCTGTTCGACGGTCAGTTCGTCGAGGCCTTCGATTTCCAGGATGCGGCCGGAGAAGGCGTTGATCTTGCCTTTCTTCTCGACGGTCAGCAGGCCTTGCTGGATGGCGTAGTAAGGGATGGCATGGACCAGGTCGCGCAGGGTGATGCCCGGTTGCAGTTTGCCTTTGAAGCGCACCAGTACTGACTCCGGCATGTCCAGCGGCATCACGCCGGTAGCCGCGGCGAAGGCGATCAGGCCGGAACCGGCCGGGAAGGAAATGCCGATCGGGAAGCGGGTGTGCGAGTCACCACCGGTACCGACGGAGTCCGGCAGCAGCATGCGGTTCAGCCAGCTGTGGATGATGCCGTCGCCAACCTTCAATGAAACACCGCCGCGGGTGCGGATGAAATCCGGCAGGGTGTGATGGGTTTTGACATCCACAGGCTTGGGGTAGGCCGCGGTGTGGCAGAACGACTGCATCACCAGATCAGCGGAGAAGCCCAGGCACGCCAGGTCTTTCAGCTCGTCACGGGTCATCGGCCCGGTGGTGTCCTGGGAGCCGACGGTGGTCATCTTCGGCTCGCAGTAGGTGCCTGGACGAACGCCAGTCACGCCGCAGGCTTTACCGACCATTTTCTGCGCCAGGCTGTAGCCTTTGCCGGTGTCGGCAGGCTGCTCCGGCTTCTGGAACAGCTCGGAAACCGGCAAGCCCAGCTCGGCGCGGGCCTTGTCGGTCAGGCCACGGCCGACGATCAGCGGGATACGGCCGCCGGCGCGGACTTCGTCGAGCAGCACCGGGGTCTTCAATTCGAAGGTGGTAATGACCTCGTCGCTGCCGTGTTTGCAGACTTTACCGGCGTGCGGGTAGACGTCGATAACGTCGCCCATGTTCAGGTTCGACACGTCGAACTCGATCGGCAGGGCGCCGGCGTCTTCCATGGTGTTGTAGAAGATCGGGGCGATCTTGTTACCGAAGCAGAAGCCGCCAGCGCGCTTGTTCGGAACATATGGGATGTCGTCGCCGAAGAACCACAGCACCGAGTTGGTGGCGGATTTGCGCGAAGAACCGGTACCGACCACGTCACCGACGTAGGCCACCGGGAAGCCTTTGGCTTTGACTTCTTCGATCTGCTTGAGCGGGCCGACGGCGCCGGGTTGCTCGGGATTGATGCCGTCACGGGCCATTTTCAGCATGGCCAGGGCGTGCAGCGGGATGTCAGGGCGCGACCAGGCGTCCGGGGCAGGGGACAGATCGTCGGTGTTGGTTTCGCCTGGGACCTTGAACACGGTCAGGCTGTATTTGTCAGCGATGGCCGGCTTGCTGGTGAACCACTCACCGGCGGCCCAGGACTCCAGCACAGCCTTGGCGTGGGCGTTGCCAGCCTTGGCTTTCTCGGCGACATCGTGGAAGGCGTCGAACATCAGCAAGGTGTGTTTCAGCTGTTCGGCGGCAACGGCGGCCAGCTCGGCGTCGTCCAGTAGCTCGACCAGGGTGGCGATGTTGTAGCCGCCCTGCATGGTGCCCAGCAGCTCTACCGCGCGCTGTTTGTCGATCAGCGGGGAAATGGCCTGGCCCTTGGCGACAGCGGAGAGAAAACCCGCTTTGACGTAGGCGGCTTCGTCCACGCCCGGTGGCACGCGGTGGGTGATCAGCTCGACGAGGGTGGCTTCTTCGCCGGCAGGAGGGTTCTTCAGCAGCTCGACCAGGCCTGCGGTTTGCTCGGCGTCCAGCGCGAGGGGTGGCAGGCCTTCTTCGGCGCGCGCTTGTAGGTGGCGGGCATAAGCTTCGAGCACGGTTTATCTCCTACGTGAGTAAAAAAGCAGGGGCAGATTCTTGGTAATTGAGAGTGACCACTGACAGACCACCAAAAAACAGCCTGCCCCTGCTGAAATTGTTTTTGTTGACACATTGGCAAGTAATGCGCGAAATCTAAAGGATAAAAATCGACAATACAACAGGATTGTCGACACATCGTTACCGGCTATCTATTCGTAGTGGGTTCGAAACGCTCTACGTCGGGCCATATCAGCCGTACCGCCTCTGCGTCGGTACGGGAGGCATGGCAAGTACCGATTACAGGGTGCGGGTGTCCACTTCGTGCTCATCTTCAAAGGCCATGAACCGTTGCAGATCGAGCACATCGAGTTTCACCCGGGCGATAAAGGCAGAGAAGGCGAGGTTGGCAGCGAGCCGCCGCAGGTCGCTGGCCCAGGCAGGAATATAGGTGGGACCCACCAGCCAGCCCGACTCGAACAGCGGCGCCAGGTGCAGGGTATCGCCCAGGCTCAGGCGCCCGGCAAACAAATGCCCGACCAACTCGGGGCGGTTGTCGCGGATCGCCACGCGCAGCAGGGTGTGCACACCGAGCAGGCCGGTGAGGTATGCGGCATCCTTGGTAAACGCCGATCCCCCGCGCACATCGGCGCCGCGGAAAATCCGCTGCGTTGAGCGAAAGGATTCTTCCGGCGACTGACCGGCCTTGTGAAAACCCTCAAACACCTGGATGAAGTCGGCGCCATCGAGTGCCTGCTGTACCGCCAGCACGCGCAAGGCGAGACGCCGCAAGCGGTTGATGTCCATGCTGCCGGTGAACAGCTCGGCCAGCGTGGCAATGCCTTCTTGTGTCTGGGTGGTGCGTGGCGCTCCCAGGGCCAGGCATTTGAGGTTGGGCTGGCGCGCACCGTTCTGCGCGGTGGCCACATGCACAAAGGCTTCGTGTTGCAGCAACTGCTGCTTGTCCAGTTCAGTAAACAAGGCGCTGGCCCGCAGGCGAATACGGCTTGTCCCGGCAATCGCCTTGGCGGCCAGGTCAGGTTCAAGCTTGATGCTGATCTGGCCTGCACCAAAAAAACGGTCCAGCTCGGGTTGCAGCCAGGCGGCAAACACCTCGGCCGGAATGTCGGCAGGGCTGGGAGCAATGCAGTCGCCACCGAGCAGGGCGTCGGTGGTTTTCAGAAAGAAATGGGCGGCATCGAGCATGCTCAGCTTTTGCTTGGGGTAGTAAAAGTCCGGGCGCCGGTACAGTGCTGACGAATACCGGGTAAATGCTGGGGTACCCATGGCGCCCAGCATGCGCCCTGCGGTGGCATAGCTGTGCGCAGTTCTGGCGAGAAACTGTCCGGCCGGATGGCCCTGGTCGCACTGCTCGACAAAGCTGTCCAGCACCGCGATGTCGGTGCTGTGGTCGTGCGGGCTGAACTTGACCTTGGGCAATTGCGCTTTGCCGCTGCGCCATTGGGCCAGGAAAACCTCTTCGACGCCCTCGGGCCACGCCAGCGCATCGAGTACGCGGATCTTGCGGGTCAAACCGGGCAGTGCGGCATCAAGCTCAGCCAACGACAGGGCACTCATGGCATTCACCTTGGGAGACGAAGATCCATCGCACCAGCTTAGTCCTTGCCGGGGAAGGGTGGTGAAGCCCGTCGTCCTTAGTAGAGCGCCTTAGAACTTTTCTTTATTTAGCGGTCTATGTGGATAGGCACATCAGCGCGATGGCCAAACACTCAATTGCCGATCAGAGGTCGACTTCGCTCATGAAATTCCATGTCCCCCGGATGGTGCTCTTCGGCCTGTTCGCGTTCGCGGCGATGGGCTCGGCATCCGCAACACAAATGCAAACGCCAACGCCTGCGTTGGCAACTGAAGTCGCCGCCGTTGAGGCGCCCGAGCGGGTTGCGGTCAACCCTTGGCCGACCGTGGCGAGTATTGCCGAGAAGCACAATGGCACCTTGCTAGCCCATGACGACCGCTACTGGCATGATCACCGAGACGATTGGCGCCGTGAGAACTGGCGCCGCGACCAATGGCGCAGAGAGCAGGCCCGCCGGGAAGCGGACCGTCGTCGTGACTGGGAACACCGTCGTGATTGGGAGCGCCGTCATGACCGGGCCATGCGCTACCGTTACGAAAACGACCACCGCTACTACCGCCGCTGAGGCGGTGCTGCGGCCATCGTGAGCAGGGTGCCTGTATTGATGGCCGCTGAGGCCTGGCGTCAGGGCGCCAGGTTCAATGCTTGTGTTTGTGCTTGTTCTTATGCTTGTGGCTGGACTTGTGGCTACCGTGATGGCCGTCGTCATCCGCCAGGCTATTACCGATAGCGCTACCAGCCGCACCACCCAGGCCGGCACCCACGGTACCGCCGGTAGTGCCGCCGACGCTGCGACCGACCACCTGGCCGCTTGCGGCGCCAAGCCCACCGCCAATCGCGGCTTCGGTTTTCTTGCCATCTTTCGCGCTCACCGCGCCACCGGCCGCACCCCCGACACCGGCGCCGATCGCCGCGCCGGTGCTACCGCCAACCGCCTGGCCGACGACACTGCCCAAGGCACCACCCAGGCCACCACCAACGGCGGTGGAGGCTGTTTCCCCGGCAAAAACGCCTGGTGCCACGGCCAGGGACAATGCTAATGCAGCGACTGTTTTTCGCATTTCGTTAACCTCAAAGGGTGTACAGCGTTTGAGTCTGGCAGATGCGAAAAGTGCGGGCAACGCGCTTTCCAGGGTTCTTAGACGTGAGTCAACAATCAGGCCCGCAAGCTTGCCCGCTTATCGTTACTTGCAGTTGCCAGCTTTGCGATAGCCCGCCGCCTGAGCTTCGGCCTCTGATGCAAACGAAACCTGATTTTTAGCAGACACCTGCGCATAGCCTGGGCATCCGGCGGGCAGATGATAGACGTGGCTTTTCTGGTTGCCGATGATCACACCGAAGGCCGTAGACGAACTTGCCAGGGTCGGCTTTGGTGTCGGTTGTGAGGCGCGCACAGGGACCGCAACACCGTCACCCACAGGCTTGTAACCGGTCGTCCAGCTACGTTGGCCGGTCACGAACGGGTTGGAGTGCCCCATGATTGCAGCGATACGGCGATCGCGCTCTTTTTCCCAGGCAGTGACGGGGTGCTGCTTGTCCCAGGCCATGAGCAGCTGTTGTTGCTGACGGGACATGCTCAGCTTGTAGCGATCGAACATGTAGAAGGTCGTGCGAGCCACCAGACCTTTCACCTCGTCGCGCGGTTCGGCCGTTTTTTGCTCGAAGTCGATTTTTGTCGTGCACTGACCGTACTGGCGGGTACCCCCCGTGTTCATGCCGTAGTTGAAGTTGCTGCGATCACCGTTCACTTCGCCAACGGACGGGTACAAGTTGAACAGATTGGCTTCCATGGCACGGAACACTGGATCTTCGTCAACGCAGTGCTCGCGCCCGCCGTTCTTCCAGCACTGGCGTTGGTGACCGAAAGTCCAGGCTGGAACGATGTGTTCCCATTCGGTTCGTTCCGCGCGGGTTTGCTGCTTGCGCGTTTCATAGCCGCAGGATTCGGGATCGACGCGGCCACCGGATTTGCCTACCCACGTCCATTTGCAGCCACAGTAGAGCTCGCCCATGGCGCTGTTGGCCTGGTCGAGATAGACCTTCTGTTTGGCGATAACCTTGGCTTCAGTAAATGTCGCAGGCGGTGAGGAGAGGGCGGGAGTTGTTACGCAAAACAGCAGCGCTACCACAGACAACAGCTTTTTCATGAATAAAATCATCGACTTAAGGATTGCGCATTATAACTGTACGCACTGCTGCCGCAGCAGGTTTCAGGCTATTCGCTTAGGCAGGGGAAGCTGAGGCAGGAAATAGCCAAATGATCAGTCGATCATTGGAGTGGCGGCGGCGAAATGCCTACGCTTGCATGAACACGTCATCACTCGGGTGACTAACGCCTTTTTCAAGGAGTTTCGATTATGTGCAACCGTAATCCTTACCATTGCATCATCCCACCCTGTATTACCGAGCATCTGGCGCGCTCCGATGATCCTGAAGTTCGGGCGCGGGCCATTGCTAACCTCAAAGCCGGTGCCACGTTTCGGGCTACTCGATTGAGTTCCAGGGCCATGCCAACCCTGATGGTCTCGATGTCACCCGATAGCAATCGCAACCGCCTGGTCTATAGCGCCAATGGCACGGCGGAGCTCCCCGGCAAGCTGGTCCGGTCAGAGGGGCAGGGTGAAACCACCGATGTTGCTGTGAATGAGGCTTACCACGGTGCAGGCGCTACTTACGATTTCTACGATGAACTGTTTGGCCGCAATTCACTCGACGATAACGGCATGTCGCTCGTTTCAACTGTGCATGTCGCAGAATGGAATTACCGCGATCAACGCTACGAACCCTTGGATAACGCCTTCTGGAACGGTGAACAGATGGCCTATGGCGACGGCGATGGTCTCTGGTCGCAGCGTTTTACGGGTTCTTTGGAAGTCATCGCGCATGAACTGACTCACGGCGTTCAGGCATTCACCAGCAACCTGACTTACTACGGTCAATCGGGCGCGCTCAACGAACACTTCGCCGATGTGCTTGGCATCCTGGTAAGGCAATGGAAAAACGCCGAGACTGCCGAGAGTGCAAACTGGGTCATCGGCGCTGAAGTGCTGGTGCCAGCAGCTACCCGGCGCGGCATTCGTGATATGGAGTTTCCAGGCTCGGCGTACAAGGACGATCCCTATATTGGCAGTGACCAACAGGTGGGTCACATGAGTCATTACAAAGACACAGATGAAGATAACGGTGGTGTTCACTACAACTCCGGGATCCCCAACAAGGCATTCGTACTGGTAGCCAAGGCACTCGGAGGCAATACCTGGGAGGTAGCGGGTCGGATCTGGTACCAGACCATGCTGCAGCTCAGCAGCAATAGCCGATTTGAAGATTGCGCACGGGTTAGCGTGCAGATTGCCGGCCAGTACGGGGCGAACGTGAAAAAAGTAGTCCGTGCGGCCTGGAAGCAAGTGGGGATTACGGTCTGACTACGGCGCAAACGAGGTCAACTGATGAAAGTTCAATTGCTGGTTTCTGGAGGCTTCGTCGGGGTCACGAAAAGGTGCGAACTCGACACTGATACGCTTGATCAACATGAGGCAAGTGAACTCGAGCGCCTGGTAAAGCAGAGTGGTGTCAGCATCTCGGGGACTCATTTGAAAGCAGGCGCGCGCGATGTTCGCCAGTACAAGATCGTTATCGACGATGGTGATCAGGTTTCAGTGACTTTTGATGACTTGAGCATCCCGCAGCCAGTGGGAGAGCTGGTTGATTTCTTGCAGAAATATACCCAGCCAAACGGTCGCAATTAGTCCTCTCACAATAGAACGTGGCTGCGTAGCCATCTGACAAGTCATCTTCGCTGAACTAGGCTGCGATCTGTACGTACTGTCCTCATACCTGTGGCGGAAGGAACCGATACATGCGAAGCGGGTTGCTCGCCGTCCTGTTTGTGCTTTTCAGCCTATCCTGGTCAGCGCTGTCGACGGCTGCGGACGAGGTGAAACCCAGTGATGATTTCGTCGAACTGAAAGTGGCCAACCGCAGCATCATGGTGTTCCGTGCCACGTTGCTGGGAGAGGCACCCGCCTCGCGGGTGAAGCGCGCAAAAGCCGTGATCAGTGAAGCACTGGACGAGTCGGATGCCCCCACGGTGACCGTTGAACCTACCCAGGACAATTACCTGGTGCTGTTGGGCGCCAAGCGTGCCTTTATCGTTTCGCCCAAGGATGCCGACGAACTCGAATACGCCTCCGTGCAGCAGGCCGCCCAGGGAGCGGCTGAAAAGCTGCGCCTGGTGGTGGCCGAAACCCGGGAAGCGCGCAGCCTGCAGCTGATGTCGCGTTCAGTCGGTGCGGCGGCACTCGCTACGGTCATTTACTTCACCTTGCTATGGGGGCTCGCCTGGCTGCGGCGCCGAATGCTCCAGCGATTACCCGAATTGATGCAGCGCCACACTCCTGCGTTGAAAGTGGGGCCGGTTCCGGTGATCGATGCCAACTACCTTTACCCGCTGGTGACGCGGGTGTTCTGGGTGCTGCGCTGGCTGGTCATCCTGTTGCTGAGCTATGAATGGCTAGGGTTTGTGCTGTCGAGGTTCCCTTACACGCGGCCCTGGGGTGAAAGCCTCAACAATTACTTGTTCGAAGTCGCCAGCTACTTGCTTGAGGCCATCGTCGGCGCGATCCCCGGACTGGGTGTGGCGCTGGTGATATTTTTCATCGCCCGTGGTGCATCGGCGTTCAGTCGCCGGGTGCTCCGGCGTATGGCAACACCCGGAACCTTCAGCTGGCTGAACCACGAAACGTTGCAGCCCACGCAGCGCCTGACGTCGCTGGCGATCTGGCTGTTTGCCTTGGCGATGGCCTATCCGTACCTGCCCGGTGCGGGCACCGACGCTTTCAAGGGCTTGTCGGTACTGATCGGCTTGATGATTTCGTTGGGTGCCACCAGCGTGGTGGGGCAGGCGGCTGCCGGGTTGATCCTGACCTACACCCGAACCTTGCGTCCCGGTGAGTTCGTGCGCATCGGCGAGTATGAAGGCACGGTGACCGAACTGGGTATGTTCACTACCAGCATCCGCACAGGGTTGGGTGAAGTGTTGACCCTGCCCAACTCGATGATCACCGGCACGGTCACCAAGAACTATTCGCGCACCGTGCAAGGCCCGGGTTATGTGGTCGATACGGTGGTGACCATTGGCTACGACACGCCGTGGCGCCAGGTGGAAGCGATGTTGCTGGAGGCGGCCAGGCGCACACCCGGTGTACTGCAGGAACCCCCTGCGCAGGTGTTCCAGACCGCGTTGTCCGACTTTTATCCCGAATATCGTTTGGTCGCACAGGCCATTCCCAGTTTGCCGCGTCCGCGCGCGGAGCTGCTCAGCGTGCTGCACGCGAACATTCAGGATGTGTTCAACGAGTACGGCGTGCAGATCATGTCGCCGCACTACCTGGGTGATCCCGAGGAAGAAAAGCGTGTGCCCAGGGACAACTGGTTTGCGGCACCGGCCAAAGAACCGAAGGATACATAGTGGGTGCAACTGTCTGTCACCTGGTTAACTGTGGGAGCAGGCGCATGATTTAGCGCCGGTTCAGGCCGTACAGCACTCAATGCATATGCGCATGTGAATGAATGGTCAGCGCCCCCGGTACCTTGGTGCGCTCAAGCCCCCCACGTTCCAGCCAGCGAAGCGTCTGCTCATAGGCTCGCTGCAGCAAAGACTCGGTCTGTTCAAAGTTGAACACCGAGACATCCACTGGGCACAAGGGCGGGACGATATGCAGGCTGGTGAGGGTGCGGAAGTGTTCGATGTCGCTGACCAGTTGACGCATGCTCATCAGATTGACGGTGTGCAGGGCCAGGGCGACCAGACCTCGGGGCGGTTGTGTCAGGGCGCAACTCACGCCGGTGGGAATGACTACGACGTTGGTGGCGCCCAAGGCTACGGCAGTCGAAATAGGGGTGTTGCTTGCCACGCCGCCGTCCACCAGAAAGCGATCGGCGATTTGTACGCAGGGGAACACCAGCGGGATGGCGGCACTGGCCAGTAACGCCTGTTCGAGTTCGCCACTGGACAGAACGGTCTCGGCACCACTGAGCAGATCGGTGGTGACGATGTGCAGGGGCAGCGCCGCCTCCTCGATGCGATGGATAGGCAGTGCCTTACCCAGCAGTCGGTTCAAGGCTGCTGGTTGCAATAGAAAACCACGGCGTTTGATCAGGCCTTTACAGGTATCGAGCCAGGAGAGGGGGAAGATGTCGGTTTTACTTAGCCCGCGCCAGAAACTTGCGAGCGCTTCGACGCCATCGGAATCGGGCCTCGCGGCAAAGTACGCGCCGTTGATAGCGCCTACCGAAGCGCCAACCACCATGTCGAAATGGACATTGGCCTCGACCAGGGCCCGTAACATGCCCACCTGCACCGCACCCAGGCTGCCGCCGCCAGCAAATACGATTGCGGTTTTGGTCGCCATGCTTGAAGTCTCTGTGCAGCAATGTATCGACGTAGTGTAGTTGAGCGGCCCGGCTGTGCCGGACATCGCCGGCAAGGCCAGCTCCTACAGGGGTTATGGCTATTTTTGATTTTCAGGCAGCGACAGGCACTTTCAAGGTTACCTGTGCCTCGAAGCGCAGATCGTCATCCTCTGCTATCACCAGATCGCCGTGCAGCAGAGCACTGATCTTGGTGGCCAAGGCCAAATAAATTACCGGTGTGCTCCGGTTCAGGTTCGGGGCGATACTGGCGCTTACCTGCAGTGTCCAGTCAAAGTGTCCGGCGTCGCGTTCTATCGCGCGGGCATGGATCGACACCTGATCCGCGCCTTCGTGCTTGAGGTGGAGCATCAAGGCCTTGAGCAGGCTGGCGTAAGGCGTGGCGTCTATCCAGCCCCGACGGTCCGGGGAAGCCTTGAGGAATACGCTGGAGGGCATGCTGTTGTCAGTCAGGGTGTTGAGGACAGTGTCGGTCAGCGCGTTCAAGTTCTGCGGGAACGGCGTGTACCTGACGTTCCCTTGTTCAAGGTCGACCATCTCGCTGACCATCCGCACGCTTTCGCTGATGCGCTCAAGGAGTCCGAGCAGGGCAAGGCTGTCGTCACTCTCCTGGTAGTGGGCGACAATTTTTCTGGCGGTGATGATGTAGTCCGTTACTTCTTGTCCTTGCTGTATCAGGTACGCACCCCGACGACTGTAGATGGACGACATATATGCCAGCTGGTCGCGCAGGGCCTGTATCTGGCCTTCCTCTTCACCGATGTCCATGAACGAGCAGAGCATCCCGATCAGTTCGCCATTTTCACCCAGCACAGGACAGCCACCATGCTTGATGACCCGGCGCTCGCCTCGCAGGCTGACGACAACCACCATCATGTAGGGAATGCGGTTTTCTACCGCAGCACTGTAGGTTTTGCGCGCGTAGTCCAGGTGTTCGGTCTCGATAACGCCGATATCGCATTGCCGGGCATTGATTACCGACTCCAGCGTCAACCCGAGATAGTCGAGAAACGCTTGATTCGCGGCCAGGATTCGGGCGTCCGGCGCTCTGAAGCAAACAGGAAAGGGGATCTTGTCGAGCAGGGTGTTGAAGTTCAGTTCTGCTGCTGACAATGAGGTGTCGATAGCAGTCGGCGTGTTCTTCTCCAGCAGTCCCCTGTTGGCAGCGACTTGAAGCAGGTCTACCAGTGAGTGGGTCCCGGTTTTTTCCAGCAGTCTCGACTTGTAGGTACTGACGGTGCGATCGCTGATCGCCAGTTCCCCGGCAATCTGCTTGACCCGGTAACCTTCCGCCAGATAGTGCAGTACCGTGATCTCTCTGGCCGTCAATTGGTGAGACAAGTTGTCGTCCGAAGCAGGCGAGGGGCTGTTGCGCAATGCCGAGACCTGGAAGTAGGTTTTGCCGCGCAACACCTTGTTTACCGCATCGCAGAACGCTGTCGGCGATTCTGTTTTATCGACGAATCCTGAGGCACCGGCAGCAATGCACAGCGGCTCGTAGACTTCTGCAGGCAGTGCGGTGAACACCAGCAAACGGGTGGCGGTTTTGCGCGCAACGATTCGCTTGATCAGATCCAGTCCACCGAGCCGGGGCACCTCCAGATCCAGGACAATCAGGTCTGGCGATGTGCTACGAACCAGATCTAGCCCCATAAGCCCGTTGTGAGCTACGCCCACAACACTGTGCCCGGCCTGGGTCAGGGCCGAGGCTATGCCCAGGGCATTGAGCGGGTGCGGATCGATGACAAGCACTGTGGCCATGTCCCTGGCTACCTCGATTAAAGGTTCACAGTGTTGATCATAGCCGCTCAGGCGTCGTGCACGTCTCCCCGGGCGTCGTTGGCTTTACCTTTGATTTCGAGTCCTCGGGCGGTCACGCACCTGCATGACCCAGCACAGGTTTTGTTCCTCGATTTGCTGCAGGGCTTCAGCCAGGCGGGCGTCTGCTTTGCGACCGCCATACCCGCAGATGCCGGCGCCGAAGGCGGCCTGGTAGGCACGTCGGGCTTTTTGAAAGATCTCTACGAAATACGTGTTCATGGGCATTCTCCTGGATCCGACGTTGTCATTTCCAAGGCCCATGATCGCGCCTCGCATGGCTGCGACAACATCAGGGAACCACGAAACTTCTGTAGTGGGTGCACTACAGAAGCGTGGGTTGCTGTTCAGAAGTGGGGCACGGCGGGCGTGGTTAGAGCATCTGCTGGTCGTCAGCCTGTTGCACGGCGGCTTTGCGGGCAACGCGTCTTGCTTTCACAAGCTTGGGCGTCTTGGTCTTGACGGCCTGAAGCGCCACGGCCTGCATTTCCTCGTAGGAATCCCTCAGGCACTGCGCGAGAAAGTCCGGATCGGGAACGACGTTCGGTGAGCTGGTCAACGAGATGAACATCTTCCCGCAGTAGCTGGTGGGGTTCCAGATCAACGACAGGCCATCGACCAGCGGACCAACACCGCACCAGTACACGAGCTTGGCGCCGAGCATGTACAGCGGCACATTGGGTCCCGGGACGTTGGTCACCATACAATTGTGCAACACCACCGGGCCTTTGCCGCCCATGCCCATCAGCGTCGCCAGGCGCCCGGCGAGCCCCAGGGTAGCCGGGGGCGCGAATTTCTGCAGATTGGTCAGGTCGTTGGCACCGACCGCATTCTGGATCGCTTTCGATTGCGACGTGGCGGCCTGCAGTGCTTGCAGCCGCTCCAGCGGATCCTCAATGTCGGTGCGCAGCGGGAAGGTGAGCATCGATACGGTGTTGCCGGCGGCGACGGATTCATTGCCCTGGCGGGTGTTGACCGGTGCCAGGGTCACCAGCGACTTCTCCGGCAGTTCATCTTTCGCCAGCAAGTAGCGACGCATCGCCCCACCGACCATGGCCAGCACCGCATCGTTGACGGTCGCCCCGGGCACCAGGTTTTTGATCTGTTTCACCACGCCCAGATCGAGGGTGACCGAATCCCAGACCCGGCTGGAGGTCACGTTGCTGTTGAAGCGTGTGCGCGGTGCGCCACCTTCAGCGCTCAGCACTGAACGCGCCACTTTTTGCAGGCTGGCTATGGCCAGCTTGGGCAGCACGCGGGCCAGCGGCAGGGCCATGCGTGCGGAGGCGGTGATGTTGTCGGTGAGCATCCGGCTTACGGTGTCGAGCATGCCCCAACGCTGCGCCACGCGGGAGGCCGCTGGCGCGTTATCAACCACCGCGACCGGTTTGCCCTGCGCGCCGGCCAGATCGTGCAAGGCCCAGGTCAGCTCGGCGGCCGCGGCGCCGTCCATGGCGGCGTGGTGCGACTTGGTCAGGATGGCAAAGCTGCCCTTGGGGATGCCTTCGATGTTGTCGAGTCCCTCGATCACATACATCTCCCAGGGTGCCCGGGAAAGATCCACGGAGCGGGCGTGGATGCGCGACACCAGGATGCAGAACTGGCGCCAGTCGCCGGGCTTGGGCAGGGCGAAATGGCGAACGTGGAAGTCGATGTCGAACAGGTCGTCTTCAACCCAGTAGGGATAACCGAGGCTAAAGGGCACCTGGATGATCTTGCGCTTGAACACGGGCGAAACGTCGAGGCGATCGGAGATATGGTTGACGATCTCCCGAAAGCCGAGTCGTTGCCCCTCTACCGTGGACTGATCGTAGATGTAGATCATGGTGCAGTGCGACGCGGCATGGGGACGATCGACTTTGAGGAACAGGGCATCTTGCCCGCTGAGTTTGCTCATCGTTAACGCTCTCGCAAGGTGGTGGCGCAGTAGGGGTGGCTCAAACACTTGAGCTGGCATGCAGGTGCTTTGCGTTTCATCAATACGACCAAGGTCGATGGAGGGCAGATTCATCGATCTGCCGTTGCATCGTCCCCCTGCAAAAGGGGGGGAGTGCGCGGTCGGTGCGGTCTTTATGCTGGAGGCTATCGGAGGGTCGTGTGCGCGCCGTCGGGGCGTACCTGCTGACCCCCGCCCGGGGAGGGGATCCTGCGTGTGGCGTAAAGAACAGTGCGTGAGTGAGGACGGGGCAGCTGATCCACAGCGGCCCTGGTGGGAACGTTTGTCCGCAGACTTCTGGCGGCAGGCCGATGGCACCGAGCTGGATGCCCGACACCGCCTGAAAATCCATGGCAGCGCTGCGATCGAGCGGGTGATGCGCACCTCCTTGTCGGCGACAGTGGCGGCGACCGCCCTTACCACGCTACGCAAGCCCGGCCGTTTGCAGCGCGAGTT
Organism: Pseudomonas sp. GZD-222; assembly: GCF_049310525.1. Taxonomy (NCBI): domain Bacteria; kingdom Pseudomonadati; phylum Pseudomonadota; class Gammaproteobacteria; order Pseudomonadales; family Pseudomonadaceae; genus Pseudomonas; species Pseudomonas sp. GZD-222. Next base: position 188,368 of record NZ_JBMOWO010000080.1, on the reverse strand, counting down.
CGAGGCGCTACACTTCTACGAACCGCTGGCGCGCGCGGGAGATGCCTCCCAGGTGTTTCTGCCACCGCCGAAGGACATCGTCATCTCAGAAAGCGCGTTGCCTGGCGACGACATCCGTCGTTTCCAGCTGCGTTTCGCCAGTCCGTTCAAACCGCTCAACCCTTTCGCACGCACGCAGTTCGAGGCCATGCAACGCAATGCCTTCGCCCATGCCCAGCACTGGTGTCATGGCGACCGGCCGCGACCGACGCTGATCGTCATCCACGGCTTCGCCGCCGACCCGCACTGGCTCAACGCCCACGCGTTGTCGCTGGCCGATTTCTATCAGCGGGGTTATGACATCCTGCTGTTCACGTTCCCGCACCATGGTCGGCGCGCAGAGCGCAGCGACTGGTTCAGCGGCCAGGGCTTGTTCGGCAGCGGGCTGGTGGCCTTCAACGAGGCGCCGCTGCATGCGATCCACGACCTGCGGGTGTTCATCGGCTACCTGCAGGAGCGCGGTGTCGAGCACATTGGGGTGACGGGCATTTCCCTTGGCGGCTACACCGCAGCATTGCTGGCGGCCGTTGATGAGCGCCTGGCCTATTGCGTCCCGATCGTACCCGCGGTCAGCCCTATCGACGCCTTCCTTGAGTGGCAGCCCACAGGGCTATTGCTCTCCCGGCTGATGCGCAACCAGGGCATTGGCGTGGCTGAAATGCGCGGCTTGCTTGCCGTACACAACCCGCTGACCTACGCCCCGTGCCTGGAGGGCGAACGCATGCTGATCATCGGTGGTGCCGGAGACCGAGTCACCATGCCACGCCACCTGCGGCTGCTGCACCAGCATTGGCCGGGCAGTGCGTTGCACTGGTTTCCCGGCAATCACATCTTGCACCTGGGGCGCAGTGAGTACCTGGCGTGCATGGGGGCGTTGATGGACAGGTACTCAGGTCTGTAGTCGATCAACTGCAGACCTGAATCATTACAGCACCTCAAACAAGCCCGCAGCCCCCATGCCACCGCCTACGCACATGGTCACCACCACGTACTTCACACCGCGTCGTTTACCTTCCAGCAGTGCGTGGCCGACCATCCGCGCACCGCTCATGCCGTACGGATGACCGATAGAAATAGCACCGCCGTTGACATTCAGTCTGTCCGGATCGATGCCCAGGGTATCGCGGCAATGCAGCACCTGGCACGCGAAGGCTTCGTTAAGCTCCCACAGACCGATCTCATCGACCCTCAGGCCATGCTGTTTTAGCAGCTTTGGTACTGCCAGAACGGGGCCGATACCCATTTCTTCCGGCGCCAGGCCGGCGACGGCAATGCCGCGATACAGCCCGAGCGGTTGCAGGTTGCGTTGTTCGGCCAGGCGCGCCTCCATCAGTACACAGGCGCTGGCACCATCGGACAGTTGGCTGGCATTGCCGGCGGTGATGCAGCCACCGTCGATCACCGGTTTGAGTTTGCTCAGGTCGGCAAGCACGGTATGGGGGCGATTGCCTTCGTCCTGATGCAAGGTGACCTGTTCGTAGGTGACGTTGCCCGTGGTTCTATCGAGCACTTGTTTGCTGGCTGTGATCGGTACGATTTCGTCGGCAAACAAACCGGCCTGCTGGGCGGCGGCAGTGCGCAACTGCGATTGCAGGGCGTAAAGGTCCTGGGCTTCGCGGCTTATGTGATAGCGCTGCGCGACGAACTCGGCGGTTTCCAGCATCGGCATATAGGCGTGGGCGGCATTACGGATGACCAGTTGATCGCGCTCGGCCATTGCCCATTCGACATTGCGCTTCTGCACCAGGCTGATCTGCTCCTGCCCCGCGCCAATCGTGACGCGCATGCCATCTACCATGATTTGCTTGGCGGCGGTGGCAATCGCCATCAGGCCGGAGGCGCACTGGCGGTCGAGCGTCTGGCTGCTGACCGACAGCGGCAAACCGCTGGCGAGCACGCTCATGCGGCCCAGGTTCCAGCCAGCGGTACCGGACGGCATGCCCGTGCCCATCACCAGGTCGTCGATTTCGTCGGCCTCGATGCCGGCGCGCTCGACTGCGGCCCTGATCGCAAAGGACGCCATGGTCGGTGACGTGGTGTTGTTGAACGCACCGCGAAACGCCTTGGCGATGGGGGTGCGTGCGGTGGAGAGAATTACGGCTTCTTTCATATGGGGAGTCCTATTGTTTGTAGCCGACCGCTATCGTGATCCGGTCCTTGAGCTCGCGTCGGCCTGCTGCGTGCCCCGGTAAACCGGTATTGCGGTCTTGGGTATTGGGGTGTAGATGACCCCAAAAAACACCGCTTACAAAGCCACTCGTGTTGAGGGGGGCGACTGTGGGTAACGGTGGCGCGCGGCCTGTTGAGCAATGTTTATCGGGGAACAACGGTCTAAACCAACCATGACGTAGCCCCCCCTCACCTGGAGGGGGGGAAGGGGCTGGCCCCGAGCCCGCACTATCACCCCCTGAGTCCGAAGGCGCGCGCAGTCCGAATTGACGCTGTCTGCTAAAATTCATCACCTGCCCGGTGCTTGCGATGCCCTCCCGCTCAGGCCGGTGAGGGGTGAGAACGTGACGCCTGAGGCCAGGCGTTGGACCAATCAAACCGCGCTGTTTTCATCAATGCCCCGGCCTGTACGGGCTTTCACAGGCTGCAGGGAACCGGAGATTCGGTTTGGAAATGCATACCGATAAAATGCTTGTATCCACCAAATTCGCGCCCCCGAGAATCGGCACACAAACGATTCCCCGGAGTCAGTTGATTGAGCAACTTCAGCGCATGGGGCGCTGCACGGTCGGTCTGGTCACTGGCAGTCCGGGCTTTGGCAAGACCACCTTGCTGGTGCAATGGCGCCAGACGATGATGGGCGCCGGGGCCGAGGTGGCCTGGTTGTCGCTCAGTGCGGATGACCAACACCTGTCGACCTTTTTCGCCTACTTGCGGGGCGCGCTCAATCGGCTGGGTGTCACGATTGACACGGGCACGCCCTTGGAGGGCGCCAGCAGCGAATCGATTGACGAAGTCGTTGCTGCCATCGTCGACGGCGCGTCAAACGTCAACAAAGAGTTGTTCCTGGTGCTCGACGATTATCATCATATTGCCGACCCACGTTCGCATCGGTTGATCCAGAAACTGCTCGATCACAGCCCGGCAAACCTGCATTTTGTCATCGCCGCCCGCGTTCAGCCGCCGCTCAGCCTGAGTCGCCTGCGCCTGATGGGGCAGGTGGTGGAACTGGACTGTGCGGCGTTGCCGTTCGACCTGGTGGAAACCCGTGCGTTTCTGGACATGAACCTCAGCGCCCTGAAGCTGAAAGAGGAAGAGATTCACCTGATCCACGAATTGACCAGCGGTTGGCCAGCCAGCCTGCAGTTGATCGTGATTCTGTTGCGCAGCAATCCGGGTGCCCGGGCGAGTTTGCGCGAACTGGGCTGGCGATCAGACGACCTGCAAAACTACCTGGCCGAAGATGTCATGGCACATTTGCCGCAGGAGCTGGTGGACTTCATGGAAGCCATCAGCATTTGCCGGCGCTTCAGTGCCACGTTGGCGGAGGCGGTGACCGGTAACAGCAACGCAGCGGCAATGCTCAACAAACTGGAAGAGGAAAACCTGCTGATCTTTCGGGTCGAAGCCGATGACCGCTTGCTCTGGTATCGCTTTCATCCTCTTTTCAGTGAATTTCTTGCGACACGGTTGATACGGCGCAACAAGCAAAACATCGCGCAATTGCATCGCCGTGCCTCACACTGGTTCGCTGAACGCAAACTGTTAGCCGAGGCCATGCGCCATGCGACATTGGGCGGTGATCTTGAATTCGCCGTCGAAGTCATTGAGCGCACGGCGCCGAAAACCTGGAGCCTGGACCAGTTGAGTCCGCTTCTGCGTTTGCTCGACCGGCTGCCGCAAGACGTGCTTTTTTCCCGGCCCCGCTTGTTTTTCCTCGGTTGCCTGGCCTATGCCTTGACTGCTCGACCGGCAAAGGCCGAAGCGTGGCTGGAACAGTTCCAGCGCAGTGGCGCCGCGCAACACGAGGACGTGGCGTTTCGTCTTCCGTTGGTTCAGGCGGCGATACTCATCCAACGCGACCGGACTGACCCGGTCATTGAGTTGCTCGAAGGCTTCAAGCCACCGCTCGACGACTATTCCATCGTTCGCTATGGAGCTTGGGCGTTGTTGGCGCTGGCCTATTCCGCAGCAGGAAGACACGCTGATGCGATTCGCTGTCTCGACGAACATCCAGTGCCGGAGCACGATCGCAATGACGAGCTGGCGTTGCTCGCGGAAGGCACACGCACCCTCTGTTGCTTGATGGAAGGCAAGATGGGCGAAGCTGAGCGAAGGGGCCTGGCGCAATTGACGCGTGCGGTCTCGGAGCATGGACATCGCTCAGCCAGTGCGTATGCTGGCGCGGCGATGCTGGCTGAAGTCTATTGCGAGCTGAACCGCATAGACGAGGCCAGCGAAGTCTTGGCCAATCGCAATGGTCTGCTGCAATGGACCATGCCCGACTCCATGATGCGGGCCAGCATTTGCCGGGCCCGGCTGGATCTGTTGCAAGAGTCGCCAGCGTGCGCCTTGGCTTTTCTCGAGCGGCAGGAGCGGCACTTTCGCAGCATTGGTCAGGACCGCGCCCTGGTGCATTGCCTGGCTGAGCAGGTGCGCATCGGCTTGCTCGACAACAATCGCACAATGGCCCAGGCACTCGTCGCTCAGCTCGATGTCCTGGGGCGGGCGTATCAGGGGGCGGGAGGATTCCAGGCGGAAATACCGGCAATGGTGGCGTTGGCCAAGGCGCGCTGGCTGTTGGCGAACAACGAACCGGACAAGGCCATCCAGGCGTTGGAGCACGTGCGCAACTATGCTCGACGTCACCTGCGTGGCCAGTTGGGTGTGACCGCACTGTTGCTGCTGGCCATTGCCCAATTCGCTTTGCACCAGGAGGACACAGCCAATGAATTGCTCCTGGAGGCGCTGGAAAACGGCAATCAGTTGGGCCTTGTGCGCACGTTCCTGGACGAGGGGGCGGCGCTGTATCCGCTGGTGGTTTTCGCGGCAGACAAGTTGGTGGCCGATAGCGATAGTCCAGTGAATGTTTATCTGACTGATCTGTTGTCCAGTCTGCAGCATGACAGGGATGGCGCGCCCTCGGGCGATACCGCACTGTCAACGACGCGCTCGACCTTGACCCCTCGAGAGGTGGCGATCCTGCAGTTGATCAGCCAGGCCATGTCGAATAAGCGAGTGGCCCTGACCTTGAACATTTCGCTGGAAACGGTGAAATGGAACTTGAAAAACGTCTTTCTCAAACTCGGTGTTTCCAGCCGCTACGACGCCGTGTCCTGGGCGCGCAAGCATGACTTTATCGAGTGATCGCAGGGTTGCCCACGGGCGTCGTTGACGCGCTGCGGTCCTAGCCTAAAGCAATCACCCTTGGCGCAACGCCTCCCCGTTTCAGGGAGGCTTGTCGCTGTTCGTCTTTGATTTCACCTCGCCCTTCAAAACCTGCAACTGAGTGGCCATTCCCCCTCACCGTGAGGGGTAGAGCGGCCTGAAGGCATTTCCCTATCGTGGCATCACCCAGCCGGAAATATCCGGCGCGTCGATGCCGATTCGAGGAGATGCTTGATGATTCCGCGCACCCTGTTTGACCAAGAGCATGAGGCGTTTCGCACCACCACGCGACGCTTTCTTGCCGACGAATGCATGCCCTTCCACGCGCAGTGGGAAGAGGCTCACCAGGTCCCGCGTGAGGTGTGGAGAAAGGCTGGCGAGCTGGGGCTGCTCAATGCCACCACCCCCGAGGCATATGGCGGCCTTGGCCTGGACCGACGCTTTTCGCTGATCGTTGGCGAAGAAGTCACCCGCGTCAGTGCCAACGGCCTGATCGGCTTCGGCGTGCATGACATCGTCGCCGGCTACTTGATCAACTTCGGTACTGAAGCGCAAAAACTCCAATGGCTGCCGAAAATGGCCACGGGCGAGGCCATCGCCGCCGTGGCGATGACCGAGCCAGGTACCGGTTCCGACCTGCAGGGGGTCAAGACCCGTGCCACGCTGGTCGGCGATGAGTATGTGATCAACGGCGCCAAGACATTCATCTCCAATGGCACCCACTGCGACCTGGTCGTAGTGGTCGCCAAGACCGGCAACAGCGGCAAGGGCTCCCAAGACATCTCGCTGATCATCGTCGAAGCGGATCGTCCGGGCCTGAGCAAATCCACACCGTTGCGCAAAGTCGGTCTGCATGCGCAGGACACCACCATGCTGTTCTTCGAAGACTTGCGGGTACCGAAAGAAAACGTGGTCGGCGGTATAGCCGGGCAGGGCTTTTTCCAGTTGATGAAAGAGCTGGCCTGGGAGCGCCTGGGCATCGCCGGCAACAGCATCGCCGGTGCCCGCGCGGTGCTCGAACACACGCTGGACTACACCCGTGGTCGCAGTGTGTTTGGCAAGCCGATCTTCGACTTCCAGAACAGCCGTTTCAAGCTGGCCGAGATGAAGATCAACATCGAAGTTGGCCAGAACTATGTCGACCGCTGCATGGCTCTGTGCCTGCAACACACCCTCACTCCAGAGGCTTCAGCTGCAGCCAAGCTGTGGTGCTCGGAGCTCTACTCCAAAGTCGTTGACGAATGCGTGCAGCTGCACGGCGGCAACGGCTACATGCTCGAGTACCCGGTGGCACGCCACTACCTCGATCACCGCGTCCTGCGTATTGCCGGCGGCGCCAACGACATCATGAAAGAACTGGTCGGGCGCACGCTCTGATCACCGCCGAATCGAGGAATTTGTCATGGACTATCTGATCCCCCGCACGTTGTTCAGCGCCGAACATGAAGACTATCGTCGGCTCGCCCGACGCTTCCTGGCCGATGAAGTACTGCCGTTTCACGCCCAATGGGAAAAGCAAAAGCGCGTCCCGCGCGAGATCTGGCGCCGTGCCGGTGAACTGGGCTTGCTGTTGCCTTGCATTGCACCAGAGTACGGCGGCCATGGCGCGGACCGCCTGTATGCAATGGTCATCGGTGAGGAATACATGGGCTCCGGCGCTTCGGGCTTGGGCATTGGCTTCGGCGTGCATGCGCTGGTAGCCGGCTACATCCTGCATTACGGCAATGAGCAGCAGAAACAGACCTGGTTGCCGAAGATGGTTTCTGGTGAAGCGATTGGCGCAATCGCCATGACCGAGCCTGACACCGGCTCCGACCTGCAAGCCGTCAAGACACGCGCCGTACGTGATGGCGACGAGTACGTGATCAACGGTTCCAAGACGTTCATTTCCAATGGTGTGCAGTCGGACCTGGTGGTGGTGGTGTGCAAGACCGGCACCACCGGCACCGCCCGGGACATCTCGCTGATCATTGTCGAGAGTGGCCGCGAGGGTTACGCCAAGTCCCAACCGCTGGAGAAAATCGGCCTGCATGCACAAGACACCTGCATGTTGTTCTTCGACAACGTGCGTGTGCCGTGCAGCAATCTGCTGGGCGCGGAGGAGGGCAAGGGTTTCGGCCAGTTGATGCGCGACCTCGCCTGGGAACGCATCAGCGGCGCCATTGGTTTCCAGGCCCAGGCCGAAGCCGCGTTGTGTCACACCATCGAGTACACCAAAGGCCGCACGGTGTTCGGCAAACCCGTGATCGATTTTCAGAACTCGCGCTTCACCCTCGCCCAATTGAAGACCGAAATCCAGATCGGTCGCTCCTGGGTCGACAGCTGTATGGAATTGGCCTTGCGCAATGAACTAACGCCCGAAGCGGCGGCGATGGCCAAGCATTGGACCGCCGAGCTGAGCCTGCGCGTGGTCGAGGAATGCCTGCAACTGCACGGCGGTAACGGCTACATGACCGAGTACCCGATCGCCCGCTTGTTCCTCGATACCCGCGGCAATCGCATCTGGGGAGGCAGCCGTGAAGTCATGAAAGAAATCATCGCCCGAACGCTGTAAGGCGGGAGAGCCCCTAGCGTCACAACCTGTTCTCGCGTCCACGCGAATGCGCTGTCAGCGGTGCCCGGCTCTGGAGAGTCGAGTCACCGTTTACCAATAAAAAAACCCTTTTGGGGAAGGAGAGTTATCGTGTCACAAGAACTTCGATTCGACGGTAAAGTTGCCATTGTCACGGGGGCCGGCAACGGTCTGGGTCGTGCCCACGCGTTGCTGCTGGGCGCGCGCGGGGCCAAGGTGGTAGTCAACGATCTGGGCGTGAATCTCGAAGGCCTGGGCGTTTCGTCAGCGGCCGCCGACGCAGTGGTTGCCGAGATCAGGGCCCTGGGTGGCGAAGCCGTGGCTGACTACCACTCGGTGGCCGAGGGCGAAAAAATCGTCGCTACCGCACTGCAAGCCTTCGGTACCGTCGACATCCTGATCAACAACGCCGGCATCCTGCGCGACATTTCGTTCGCCAAGATGACCGAAGAACAGTGGGACCTGATCCAGGAAATCCACGTCAAGGGCGCGTTCAAGCTGACGCATGCCGTCTGGCCGATCATGCGCGAGAAAGGCTACGGGCGCATCATCATGACGGCCTCCGGCGCCGGCATTTTCGGCAACTTCGGTCAGTGCAACTACTCCACCGCCAAGTCCGGGTTGATCGGCTTCGCCAAGTCCCTGGCTTTCGAAGGCGGCTCGAAGAACATTCGCGTCAATACCATCGCGCCGATCGCGGCCTCGCGCCTGGTCATCGCCAGCGGGATCCTGCCGGAAGACGTTCACGCCAAACTGGCTTCCGAGCACGTCGCGCCGTTGGTTGGCTGGTTGTGCCATGAAGACTGCCAGGACACCGGCGGCCTGTTCGAAGTCGGTGGCGGCTTCCACGCCAAATACCGTTGGGAGCGTTCCCAGGGGCGTGTGCTGCACACCGATACCCTGAGCCCGGAGCTGGTTCGCGAGAACTGGGAACGTATCAGCCAGTTCGACGAACACAGCGTGCACCACGTCAATGGCGGCGAAGGCTTCCAGGAACTGTTCGCGCGCCTGGATTCGACCGCCAAGGGCGGCAACCAGTATGTCGACATGGAAGTGGCCAGCAATGCCGTGTCGACGCTGGAAACCCAATACACCCAGACTGACGCCGCGCTCTACGCCTTGGCCGTAGGCGCTGCCAAGGATCCGCTGGACGAAACCGAGCTGCTTTACATCAACGAGTTCAAGGACGAAGAGTTCCGGGTGCTGCCGACCATGGCGGTGCTGCCGGCGACCCAGGTTTTCCTGCAAGCGATCAAGTCCGGTAAACCAAGCCTGGAAGGCCTGGAATTGCCATTTGCCAACGGCCTGCATGGTGAGCAATACACCGAGATGTACCGTCCATTGCCGCCGGCCGCCAAGCTCCAGCACACCATGCGCTTGAAGCAGGCGATCGACAAGGGCCGCAGTTCGGTGTCGATCCTGGCAATCGAGACCACCGACGAGAATGGCGTACCGCTGTTCTATAACGAGATCACCAGCTTCTACGCCGGCGTGCCCGGTGCAGGGCTGGAAAAAGTACCGAGCACGCCACTTCCCGAACTGCCCGCCCGTGCTCCGGATGCGCTGATCGCCGAGCAGACCGAAGTCAACAGGCCCTGCTGTATCGCCTGTGCGGTGACTGGAACCCGATGCACGTCGACCCGGACTACGCCAAGGCCGCAGGCTACGAGAAGCCGTTCCTGCACGGTCTGTGCACCTTTGGCTACGCTGGTCGTCATGTGATCAAGGCGTTCTGCAACAACGATTCGCGCCTGTTCAAGAGCATCCGTGTACGTTTCGCTGCCATCGTCATGCCTGGCGATACCCTGGAAACCCGCATGTGGCGTGAGTCGCCGACGCGTGTTCTGTTCGAGATGCGCGCAGTGGAGCGTGACGTTGTCGTGCTCAAGGGTGGCGTCGTGGAAATCTTCGACAAGGTCCCGGATATCACTTCCCTGACCAGTGCGTCGAAGGAAGAGCCCAAGACCCTGACCGCACATGACGTGTTCGGTGTGTTCAAGGCCCACTTGCAGTCTCACCCGGAAATCGCTGCCGAGTCGCAGATGATCATGCAGTTCGTGGTCAAGAACCGCGAATCCAACTGGGTACTCGACCTGAAAAATGGCCAGGGTGACCTGTACGAGGGCGTTGCCAGCAACGCGGACGTGACCATGACCATTCAGGAAGCGAACATGCCGGAACTGGCCTCGGGCGAGGAGCCACAGCTGCAAAAGCTGTTCTTCGCCGGCAAGCTGAAACTGAGCGGCGACACCATGGCCTCGAAGAAACTCGAAGCTTTCGCCGGTATCGACAAGCAGCTTTACGCCGTCGCCACTGCCGAGCGCCTTGCCAAAGCCGCCTCCGCTTCATAAGCACCGCTGCGCAACCCGATCGGCTTTCGCTGATCGCTGATGCGCGGCCCTGCCGCTTGCGTCTCAGGCGCTAGCGGCAGTCCCCTGTTTCGGGAGACCCACTACATGAATCGTCGCGTCAATGTGATTGGCGTAGGCATGACCAGGTTCACCGACCTCGGTGTCGGTGGTCGTTTCCATGACCTGGCTGGCGAGGCAGGCCGCCTGGCCTTGGAGGATGCCGGTATCGAGCGTTGCAGGGTTGAAGCCGCTTATGCGGGTTCTGCCTACGGCGACTACCTTTGCGGCCAGCGCGGTATTGCCGAGCTGGGCTTGAGCGCAATTGCGCTTTTCGCTGTCAGCAACCACAGTGCCAGTGGTTCGACGGCGCTTTACCGGGCGCGTCAGGCCATTGAAAACGGCATGGCCGACTGTGTGCTGGCAATTGGCATTGAGGCGCCGTTACCGGATTGGGCCAGAGACCGCTGGCAAGATCACCCGGAACTGGACCCCCTAGCTACCGGGCTATCCGTCAGCACGCAATTGTTCGCCAGGGCTGCACGTGAATACATGCAGCGCTACGGTGCCTGCAAGGAAACCTTCGCGATGGTCGCCGTGAAGTCACGCGAACATGCCGCGCCCAATCCCTACGCGCTGTACCGCCAGCCGTTAACGCTTGAAGCGGTGCTCGCAGAGCAGGTCTGTGAACCCTTGACGCGCTTGCAGTATTGTCGGCCTGCCTGTGGCGCGGCAGCGGTGCTGTTGTGTTCCGATGAATTCGCCAGAAAACACGCAATCGTCGATCCGGTTTACATTGCGGCGCAGGCCATGAGTACTGATTCGGCAAGCCTTTGCAACGATACGGCTATTTGCGCGGTCGGCTATGACATGGGATTTGCCGCCGCCCGTGATGTGTATGAACAGGCAGGCATCGGGCCGGAGGAGGTCGATGTGTGCGAGCTGCATGACTGTTCTACGGCCAATGAAATCCTGCTTTACGAAGCGCTCGGTTTCTGTCGCGAGGGCGATGCCGAGAAGCTTGTTGAAGATGGCGATAATACCTATGGCGGCAATCGGGTGATCAACCCCTCGGGCGGACTGTTGTCCATGGGGCATCCTCTGGGGGCGACCGGACTTTCCCAGTGTGTTGAACTGGTTTGGCAACTGCGCGGGGCGGCGGCGAATCGTCAGGTCCCACACGCCCGTATTGCCTTGCAACACAACATGAGCCTAGGTGAGGCCTGTGTGGTGACCATGTATCGCCGCGGCTAGGCAATATCAGCACAACAGCTGAAGGCCATGGGGTAACCCAATTACAATAATCAGGCGGGTGCACCGCCATCGAATCGTAGGACCTGTCATGAACAATGAACAAGAACAAATGACACTGCTGCACTGGTTTGACCACTGGATGCGCACCCGGCCCGACACTGTATACCTGACGCAACCGTTGGCCGATGGCACGGTGGTCGATTACACCTGGCGCCAGGTGGCTGACGAGGCCCGGCGCATGGCGGCGTATCTGAAGTCGCTGGAGCTGCCGGCCGGTTCGACCATCGCAATTCTGGGCAAGAACAGTGCGCACTGGATCATCGCCGACCTTGCCATCTGGATGAGCGGGAACATCAGCGTACCGCTGTACTCGACGGCCAGTGCCGAGACCATCACCTATGTGCTGGAGCACGCCGAGGCGCAACTGCTGTTCGTCGGCCGGCTCGACGGCGACGCGCTGGCCTGGCAAACCGCAAGCAAAGGCGTGCCTGCGCACCTGCCGACAATCAGTCTGCCGTTATCCGCCCGCCAACAGGGCCTGCAGTGGGATGACATCGTCGCAGCGACGGCTCCGCTGGCAACGGTTGACTTGCCTGGCGCCGATGAACTGGCAACGGTGATTTACACCTCAGGCAGTACCGGGCAACCCAAAGGGGTGATGCACAGCTTCGCCACCATGTGCCGGGCGGCGCAGATCAATGCTTCGGTGTTGTACAACGATGGTCAGGGACCCGGGTCCGAAGAGCGTCTGCTGTCGTACCTGCCACTGGCTCATGGTGCTGAGCGCCAAGGGGTCGAGTCGGCTTCCTTGCGTTACGGCATGCAGGTTTTTTTCAACGATTGTCTGCAAACCTTCAGCGCCGACCTGCGCCGGGCGCGCCCGACCTTTTTCATTTCGGTCCCGCGGTTATGGGTCAAGTTCTATCAAGGCGTCAGCGCGCAGATCCCCCCCAGCGTGCAGCAAGCAGCGTTCGCCGACCCGCTTGCAGCGGATGCCATGAAAATGAAGATTCTCGTCGCGCTCGGCCTTGACCAAACGCATACCGCGGTCACCGGCTCAGCAGCATTGCCGGTGCCGATCATCAACTGGTACCGCCAGCTCGGCCTGGAGCTGCTCGATGGCTACGGCATGTCGGAAAACTTCGCCTGTTCGCATTTCAGTCGCGTCGGACGCGTGCGCGCGGGGTATGTCGGTGAATGCCTTCCGGGCGTCGAGTGTCGAATTGCTGAAAACGGCGAGATCCTGGTGAAAAGTCCCGGGCAGATGCTGGGCTACTACAAGCAGCCGCAACTGACGGCCGAAAGCTACCTGGCCGATGGCTTCTTCATGACCGGTGACCGTGGTGAAGTCGATGATTCGGGACGGTTGCGTATCACCGGTCGGGTCAAGGAGTTGTTCAAGACCGCCAAGGGTAAATATGTTGCACCGGCCCCTATCGAGGCCAGGCTCAGCGGACATCCACGGATCGCTGAGGTCTGCGTGACGGGCGTCGGGCTGCCGCAACCTTTTGCGTTGGTAACGCTTTCGGAGGAAACCCGCCAGGCTCTGTCCAATGGGCTGCAGGGCAGTGACCTGGTGGCGGAACTCGAAGGTTTGCTGGCTCGGGTCAATGAGCAATTGGAAGACCATGAACGCCTGGACTGTCTGGTGGTAGTCAAGGATCCCTGGACCATCGAAAGCGGGCTGCTTACCCCGACCATGAAAATCCGTCGAGGTGCGATCGAAGAGCGCTATGTCGACAACGCCGAGGCCTGGTGCAGCAGTCATCAGAAGGTGATTTTCGAATAACGCACCCTGAACCGTGATGCTGGCGAGAGGACAATCTGCCTCGCCAATCGATAGTGATCGAGGAAATCCATGAAGCACTTTGAAGGCAAGGTAGCAGTGATCACCGGTGCCGCCTCAGGCTTGGGCAAGGCGTTCGCCGAGCACGCAGCCGAGCTGGGCATCAGGCTGGTTTTGGCCGATATTCAAAAAGACGCGCTCGAAGCTGCGGTGGCCGAGCTCAAGGGCCGGGGCGTGACAGTGATAGGCCTTTGCACCGATGTCAGCAAGGCCGAGCAAGTCCAGGCGCTGGCCGATACAGCGCTGGCGGCGTTCGGCCAGGTCAACCTGTTGTTCAACAATGCCGGCGTTGGCGCAGGCGGGCTGATCTGGGAAAACAGTGAGCAGGACTGGGACTGGGTCCTGGGCGTCAACCTGCGCAGCGTGATCCACGGGGTGCGCATTTTCACGCCGTTGATGCTAAACGCTGCCGCCAAAGACCCGACCTACGAGGGCCATATCGTCAATACCGCCTCCATGGCGGGGCTGGTCAATGCACCGGCGATGGGCGTGTACAACGTCACCAAACACGCTGTGGTCTCGTTGAGCGAAACGCTGTATCAGGACTTGAGCCTGGTCAGTGAGCAGGTGCATTGCTCGGTGTTGTGTCCGTTTTTCGTGCCAACCGGCTTCAGCGACTCGAGTCGCAACCGTCCTGCAGACCTTGCCGACAATACTCCGCCGACGCGTTCGCAATTGGTCGCGCAAGCCAATTCACACAAAGCCACCAGTGCGGGCAAGGTCAGCGCCGAAGGCATTGCCCGAATCACCTTCGACGGGATTGGCGAGCAGCACTTTTACATCTACTCGCACCCACAGGCACTGGCATTGGTACAGGAGCGTTTCGAGGCCATGCTTGGCCAGCACCACCCGGGTGATCCGTTTGCCGGCAAGCCACAGGTGCGCGCCAAGCTGATGAGCGATCTTCGCGGCTGAGCCGAAAAGCCGGGGCGGGTGGCTTGCTGGCGACCATCGTTGTATGGGTTACGGGATCACCAGTTCGATCAGGAATGGTCCCGTTTGGCGATTGGCCATGGCAAACAGCTCATTGAATTGCGCCATGCTCTCGGCCCGCGCTGCGGCCACGCCCATGCCGGTAGCGAGAGGCACCCAGGCCAGGTCCGGGTTGCCGATATCGAGCATATCCAGAGCGGTCTTGCCGGTGGTGGCGCCGACGCTGGCCAGTTCATGCTGAAGAATGGCGTACTTGCGGTTGGCCAGGACGACCACGGTGACATCGAGTTTTTCCCGGGCCATCGACCACAATGCCTGCAACGTATACATGCCAGAGCCGTCGGCCTGCAGGGCGATCACCCGTCGCTGGGGTGCGGCGATCGCCGCCCCGAGTGCCAGGGGCAGGCCGTCGCCAATCGCGCCGCCGGTGACCTGCAACCAGTCGTGCGCTGCAGCGTTGACCGTGCCAGGGTAAAAGGCGTGGCCGAAGCTGACGCTTTCATCGACCACTATCGCGCCTTCCGGCAACAGCGCATTGAGGCTTTGCGCCACTGCCGCAGAGGTGATAGCACCGCTACCGGGCTGCGGATTGACTAGTACGGCGGCAGGCGCTGGCAGATGCGGCGCATTCAGTTCGTCTGCCAGGCGCGCCAAGGCATCGGCCAGGTCTTCTTCGGCACGGGCCAGCACATGGACCGCGGCGTCTTGCGGATACGGCCGCGGCGATTTTCCCGGATAAGCGAAGAATGTCGCCGGCACCGGCGTACCGACCAGGATCACGTTGGCGATACCCGTCAGCAGTTCCCGCGCCTTGTCGCCGAAGTAGGGCAGGCGTTCGACGGCAAAGCGCCCGCGACCACGCGCCACCCGCGCGTTAGACGTTGTCGAGAGCAGGCGGGCATCGGTGGCTGCAGCGATGCGCTGGGCGCTGGCCAGGGCCTCCTGTTCCAGTGCGCGTCCTGCCAGTAGCAGCAAGGTCGGTTGACCGCTACGTAGCACCCGTGCCATTTGCGCCACCACATCGGGCGCGACCCTGGGCGTCGGCAGCGGCGCAAGAGGGGCGGCGACCAGGCCGCCAACGTCCCAACAGACGTCCGAGGGCAAGATCAGGCTGGCCACGCCGCCCGGCGCGGTGCAAGCAGCCTGTATTGCGGCAGCGGCTGCGCTGCCAACGGAACCTGCGGTGGTGGCAGTGCGCGTCCAGACCGACACCGGGCGGGCCCAGCCCTCGGTGTCGGCGGTCAGCGGTGCATCGAACGGGCGATGGTAGGTGGCCTGGTCACCGACTATGTTGATCACCGGTGTGTTGGCGCGGCGTGCGTTATGCAGGTTCGCCAGGCCATTGGCCAGGCCCGGGCCACAATGCAGCAGGGTCGCGGCAGGTTTACCTTTGATGCGTGCATAACCGTCGGCTGCACCGGTCACCACACCTTCGAACAGCCCCAGGACACAGCGCATACCGGGGATGCGATCGAGGGCCGCGACGAAGTGCATTTCGCTGGTGCCCGGGTTGGCGAAGCAGGTGTCCACGCCGCAATCGAGCAGAGTCTGCACCAGACTTTCGGCACCATTCATTGAGGTTTCGTTCATGCTTGTTCCTTGACTGTTAGGAGCGTTGATGGCGCGAACAGAGCCGCCGCCGCGTTGGGCGCCATGCGCGTTACGGCGGTGCTGGTAAAGCAGACTGAGTATGGGGACGATGAGCCGATTTTTATTCCGGATTCAGGCGTCTGCGGCTTTAGCCTAATGCATTGAAAAACATAGAAAAAACTAGTCTTGCAGACAGGAGCGCGTGGCACATTCTGCGTTTGCGCCGAGCGTGCCTGCTGGGTCGAAGGTGCTGGCTATCCCCACTCCGAACGAGGGGACGCCGAAATCCTCCCCGGTCATTAGTCTGATGTGGTTTGCGTTCACCCTTCGCTGACAGGCCGCACTGAGTGAAGCCACACCATGATCAAGCCAGACCGTGACAACAAGCAGGCCGGCAATGGCGGTCTTGTGTATGTGCAAGTTCCCGCTCAGCCGCGCAAGGAGCCGCGCCAGGCGCGTTCGATTGCGCTGGTGGCGGCCTTGAAGCAAACCGGGCGGCAGATTCTTCAACAGGAAGGGCGGGAGGCGCTGAGCGTCCTGCGCCTGGCCGAAGAGGCCGGGGTGTCGACCAGTTCCATCTATGAATACTTCCCGACCATTGCGGCGTTGATTGCCGCGATCTTCGAGGATTATCGGCGGCAGGTGCGTGCAGAGTTACTGGCCGGCATTGCCGCGTTGCCGGCCACAGCCTCCTTGCTGGACGGGATTGTGCTTACCCTGAGAATCGGCCTGCCCGTCCTTTACCAGAAAACCCTGTTCGATCCGCTGTTCAGCGTGCGTTCGACGCACTTTGACGAACTGGTGCGTCTGGATCTGGTCAAGGCCAAACAGCTGTGGAGCACCAGCGCGACTTCGGCCCTGATGAGCCGATTTGCCAGCGAAATCACGATCAAGGATCGAGAAAAGGTTGAGTTTCTGGCTTATCACATGCTACTGGCGCTCCCTCGGGCGATGCTATTGGAGCAGCCGGATTACCTGACCGATGAGCGCACGCCCGTGTTGATGGCGCGCATGCTGCATGCGCTGTTGGCCACTCCGGATCATTGAACCGGCTTGCGCCGGAGCAAACCTGGTCCGACAAACAGCGACGCCCCGCAAGCGGGGCGTCAGTGTTACAGGTCAATGATCAGCGTATGCCGGCGTTACGCAGCGCCGAAGGGGTGTAGTCAGCCATTTTCGACAGTTCACCGTAGGAAGGGCCTTGAGCGGACTCGTTGTACATACCGGATGCCACGTAACGTCCGGCCACCAGGTCGACCACAGTTTGTAGGGCATAACTGGCAACGCCGTGTGCGTAGTCGTTGACCAGGTAGCCTTCGGCGACACGCCACAGTTCACCACGGCCATCGTAATGGTCGATTTCCACCAGGGCCCAGGTGTCCTCATCGAAATACAGATCGCGCTTGGCGTAGATGTGGCGTTGGCCCGGTTTCAACGTTGCCTCCACGTGCCAGACACGGTGTAGCTCATAACGCGACAGGTCCTGGTTGATATGCCCGGCTTTGAGAATGTCGGCGTATTTCACACTAGGCGATTGCAGCTTGTAATTGTTATAGGGAATGTAGATTTCCTTTTTCCCGAGCAACTTCCAGTCGTAGCGATCCGGTGCACCGTTGAACATGTCGGCGTTGTCCGAGGTGCGCATGCCGTCAGAGGCCGAGCCCGGGCCGTCGTAGGCCAGTTGCGGTGCACGACGTACACGGCGCTGGCCGGCATTGTAGACCCAGGCCTGGCGTGGATCCTTGACCTGGTCGATGGTTTCATGGACCAGCGATACGGTACCTGCCAGGCGTGCCGGTCCGGTGATGGTGTTCTTGTAGAAGTACAGCGCGTTGGCCGCCTTGCCGGGGTCGACACCCTCCATTTGTTGCGGGAAGCCGGTTTCTTCGGAAATCTGAACCAGGGTATAGGAGCCGTTGGGTTGCGGTACTGCCTGCGCGGTCTGCTTTTTCACGTTGCCGCCGCGATAACGGCTCGCATGGTTGAAATACACCTCCACTCCGTTCTTCGGAATTGGAAAGGGGTAGTAATGGTTATCGGCAAAATTGGCCAGGCCATTGCCACCATTGACCAACTCCGTGGCGACCGCACTTTTTTTCACCGTGTCGTAAATCTGCTGTGGGAACGAACTGCTGCGATGGGTGGGGTATACCGGAATTTTGTAGCTGTCCGGAAAGCGCTTGAGCATCGCCATCTGGCCGGGGGTCAGCTTGTCTTTATATTGCTCGGCGTTTGCCTGGGTGATCACCAACAGCGGCTTTTCATTCGCGTACGGGTCACCCAGAAAGCCTTTTGTCACAGGCGCGGCATCGGTTTTCAGACCGCCAGTCCAGGCTGGAATGCTGCCGTTGGCATTGCCTTCCTTTTGCGCCCCCATCGGCGTCAGGGTAGTACCCAGTTGCGCGGCTTCCTGCGGGGACACGGCGGCCATCACGTGGGTGGTCAACAAGGTCAGCGCCAATGCGCCGGTTTGCATCATGGATGTGATTTTCATGCTGTATTTCCTCCTTCTGAGACCTGTCAGAAATTCACGCCGAAGCTGAGCGATACGAAGTCGCGATCGGTCTGGGTATTGAAATCACCGCCAAAGAAATTGGTGTAATTGAGGCTTGCGGTGTAGGTGCTTTGGTAGTCCGCATCCAGCCCCACGCTGATCGCCTTGGCACCTTCCTCGAAGGTCGGGCTGCGGCCATTGACGTCATGGGACCAGGCCAGGTTCGGTGTGAGGTTGACGCCGGCGATAGCGTTCGGGTAGTTCAGGCTGGCGCGGGCGCGGTAGCCCCAGGAACTGGAGCTGTAGAAGCCCTTGCCGTTACATTCCTGTTGCGGGTTGCTCGGTCGGGTTGTGCCTGCCGCAGCGCCAGGAACCTGCGATTGACTACCCGCGCAGGTGGCCGCTCCGGCAGTGCCGGGGAGAATGCCGGCACCGTAGGTGGTGCTACGACCGAAGCGCAGGTCGGTGCCGTCGGTCGCCCCCAGACCACCGATGTGGGTATAGCCCACATCGCCAATCAGGGTCAGGCGTTCACCGCCCAGGACCTGGTTGAAGAAGCGGGTGGCAGTCAACTGCGCCTGGGTCACCGGCATGCGCTTGTAGCCCGAGAGCTCGGCACCTGGCGAACGGCTGGCAAAGCCGGTGGTGAATACGGGCGTGAGCGGCGAAAGGCCGACCGCTGCGTAGTTGAGGTCGGCACCGTTGAGGCTCAACGGCATATTGGGGCGGTAGCTGACTTCACCACCCAGGGAAGTACCTTCGTAGTTGGTCGCGAAACTCAACCCGTAAAGCCGGATGTCTTCGGGGTATTCGACAAAGTAGCGGGTAGCGCGGATCTGCTGGGCGAGGCCCGGCACGGTCGAGGTGTTTTGCAGGAAACTGACCGAGGGGCTGCGACTGTGGTAGTTCAACGCATAGGCACCGAACTCGGTTTCGTTCAGTTCGGGCACGTTCCAGCGCAAGGCCAGGCCGAACTGACCACTGTCACGGGCATCCTTGTCCTTGGCGCGTGGCAGATAAACATTATCCAGCGCGCCGGCGTTGATCTGGGCGACGGTTGCCGTGTTGCTGGCCACACCAGGGGGCAGGTCCAGGCCGGCGAGGACGTTGCGGTCATTACACCCCTTGGCCACCGGGTCGACGCTGAAGAACGTGCCGCAGTTATCGACGACCGATTTTTTCCATTCCAACTGGTAGAAGAACTCGGCGTTGAGGTTCTCGCTCAGGCTTTGCGACACATACAACAGATTGACCGGGATCAGGCCTTCCTTGACCTCGGCGCCGGGGCGACGCAAAGCCGCCACATCGACCGGGTTGATCGCGTTGATGCCGTTGCTGATAAAGGTGCTCTCGCCCCAGCTCACTACCTGCTTGCCCAGGCGTACGTTGCCCGCCAGGTCGCCGATGGCATAGTTGTGGTAGATGAAGCTGTCGAGAAACATCGCACCCGACGACTTGGCGGCACGATCCCGGCCATGGTCGTCGATGTCATAGAAGGACTGGTGCTCATCCATCAGTTCGAAGTCGTACCAATACTTGCCGCGCACGAAGGCTCCACTCTCACCGTACTTCAGCTCCAGGTCGTGAACACCCTTGAAGATTTTCGAGAAGGTCTCGCCTTTCTTGAAATTGAGTCGGCCGTCGTCAGCGTTGCGCGCCGAAGAGTCGCCGTTTGCACCCACTGAGTTGAAGTTGGAGACGAACTTGGCGTCCGGATCGGCGGCGGCCCAACTGGCACCGATCGAAAGAGACGAATCAAACTGACCCTGAATCTCGCCAATATTGAACTCGACGGCGTGTGCCTGGGCGCTGGTGGCGAGGGCGACCGCCAGGGCGAGCAACTGTGGCTGGAATGCTTCGAATGTTCGTGTAGTCATATGGCGCTCCGATGACCTCTGGTTGTTTTTGTTGTTGTTCTTGAGCTGGAGGCCACGCTAATCGCTGCACCGCAAAACCATCACCCCCTCGGGGTGAGGGGTACCGCCTGTACGCTTGCGATCGTTGTGCAAACCCGCAATTCAGGGCATTCGGGCCTGAGCCGGGTGGGTAATCCCCCTCATCGGGAGGGGGCAGTCAAGCCGTTTGTTTTACGTAAACATCGATTCAAGGGTTGCTGTGATCGCCGCCAGTCAAAGCAGCGAGCGGAGCCTTTCAACTGTCCTTGGAGAAAATGATGTCGCAGAAAACTTACGTCGCCGGCGTCGGCATGATTCAGTTCACCAAGCCGGGTGCCAGCGCCAGTTACATCGAGATGGGCGCACAGGCCATTCGCCAGGCACTGAAGGATGCCAATCTGGATTACAAGCATGTGCAGCAGGCGTACGCCGGTTATGTGTATGGCGACTCCACCAGCGGCCAGTCGGCGCTCTATGAAGTGGGCCTGAGCGGTATTCCGGTGATCAACGTCAACAACAACTGCGGCAGCGGTTCCACGGCCCTGTACCTGGCTCGCCAGGCGGTGGAAAGCGGGGCGGTCGATTGCGCCCTGGCCTTTGGATTCGAGCAGATGCAGCCCGGTGCGTTGAAGGACCACTGGACCGATCGTCCGGGCACCTACGGCAAGGGCAATGACGTGGTCAACCGCATCTTCACCGAAGGCGACGGCATGCCGCCGGCGTTGCGCTTCTTTGGCGGCGCAGGCAAGGAGCACATGGAAAAGTACGGCACCAGGATGGAGACCTTCGCCGCCATTCGCGCCAAGGCCAGCCGCCATGCCGCCAACAACCCGCTGGCGGTGTTCAAAAAAGTCATCACCACCGAAGAGGTGATGGCTGACCAGGTGATCTTTCCGGGTGTAATGACCCGCCTGATGGCCTGCCCACCGACCTGTGGCGGCGCGGCGGCGATCATCGTTTCCGAGCGTTTTGCCAAGAAGCATGGCCTGCGTACCGACGTGACCATCCTCGCTCAATCGTTGGTCACCGACACCCCGGACGCATTCGAGCCGCCATCGCTGATCAGTGTGGTCGGCGTCGGCATGACCCAGCGCGCTTCGCAGGAAGTCTACGAAAAGGCCGGTGTAGGCCCTGATGAAATTCGCGTTTGCGAAATGCACGACTGCTTCGCCCAAAACGAACTGTTGACCTACGAAGGCCTGGGCTTCTGTCCAGTAGGTGGCGGCGAGAAGTTTGTCCTTGATGGCGACAACACCTACGGCGGCCAGGTGGTGGTCAACCCGTCGGGTGGTCTGCTATCGAAGGGGCACCCGCTGGGGGCCACCGGCCTGGCGCAATGCTACGAGCTGACCCACCAGCTGCGCGGCACTGCCGAAGCCCGTCAGGTCGAAGGCCTGCAGCATGCGTTGCAGCACAACCTCGGCCTCGGCGGCGCCGGCATTGTGACCCTGTTCGGACGCGGCTGATTCGCCGTACGCGCGCTCGAGGACAGCGCGCGTTTTCCCATTCACCTGAGAGGAACACAGTGCAATGGCAGACCACAGTCTGATCGGCTGCTCGCTCGGCGTGACCACGGCCGAAGTGGAAAAGGGCCGTTTGCGCTTCTTCGCCAAAGCCATCGGCGAAACCGACCCGGTGTACACCGACGAATCGGTGGCCAGGGCCGCCGGCTACAGATCGTTGCCGGTACCGCCGACCTTCCTGATGTGCCTGGAAAGCGAAGGGCGCGACACCGACCATATCGTCCAGCGCATTTTTGGTTTCGACCTGGGGCGCATCCTCCATGCCGAACAAGGCTTCGTTTATCACGGCATGGCGTTCGCCGGCGATGTGTTGACCTTCGATACCCGGGTTGTCGATGTGTATGAAAAAAAAGGCGGTGCGCTGACCTTCGTGGTTCAGCAAACCCGCGTCACTAACCAGGACGGCGAGCACATTGCCGACATCCGCTCATCCCTGGTTCAACGCTGAGGCAAGCTCGATGCACATTTACCCTGAAGGTGGCCCCCGTTACAGCGAGGTGGAGCCGGGCTTCGAGTTGCCAGCGTTGCAACTCGAACCGGTGAATCGCACCGTGCTCGCGCTCTACGCCGGTGCGTCCGGCGACCACAACCAAGTGCACATCGACCTCGATTTTGCCCGCCAGGCGCGACAGCCCGACGTGTTCGCCCATGGCATGTTGTCGGCTGCTTACCTCGGCCGCCTGTTGACGCAGTGGGTGCCGCAATCCCAGGTGCGGGCCTTGTCGACGCGCTTTGTCGGCATCACCCAGCTCGGTCATGTCCCGCATTTGAGCGCACGCGTCGTCGAGAAATTCGTAGCTGACGGCGAGAAACGCGTGCGCTTGCACATTCAATGCTTCAACCAGTACGGCGATCCCCGCCTGGTCGGTGAAGCCGTCATCGCCCTGGCTTGAGTTCTATCACCTAACAACAAAGGAGCACAGCAATGAAAAAGCTCGAAGGTAAAGTCGCCCTGGTCACGGGATCCGGCCGTGGCATTGGCCGTAGCGTGGCGCTGAAACTGGCCAGTGAAGGTGCCAGTGTGGTGGTCAATGACCTGGACGCCGGGCCGGCCGAAGAGGTTGTTGCCGCCATTCGCGCGGCAGGTGGTGAAGCGGTTGGCTGTGTCGGCAGCGTGACCGCCGTCGACTTTGCCGAACGCTTCGTCAAGACCGCGATAGACAGCTACGGCGCGATCGACATTATCGTCAACAACGCCGGCTACACCTGGGACAGCGTGATTCAGAAGATGACCGACGAGCAGTGGTACGCGATCATCGACTGCCACATCACCGCACCGTTTCGCATCCTGCGCGCGGCCCAGCCGATTATTAGCGCGGCGGCGAAGCAGGAAGCCGCCGAAGGCCGCGTCGTCAATCGCAAGATCGTCAATATCTCTTCGGTATCGGCCAGCGGTAACGCCGGTCAGGTCAACTATTCCACCGCCAAGGCGGGTGTCCTGGGCATGACCAAGGCCCTGGCCAAAGAATGGGGGCGCTACAAAGTCAACGTCAACGCCGTTGCCTTCGGTCACATCGAAACCCGTCAGACCCTGCCGGTCGAGGGCGATCCGAACTACATCAATATCGAAGGCCGGGAAATCAAGGTGGGGATCAGCGCGGCGACCGTAGAGGCCTCCAAGACCCTCATTCCACTGGGCCGTCCCGGCAGCCCGGACGAAGCCGCCAACGCCGTGTATCTGTTCTGCATTCCGGAGTCGGATTACCTGTCCGGGCAGGTATTGGTTTGCGGCGGAGGCCTGGGAACGGTCTGAGGTCGAGGCCGCTAGGACCTGTGCGGCCGGGTTATATCGGTCGCTTTTCTTTTTCTCAAGGCGAGACTGCTCGATGAACGAAGCCCCATCAACCTCGATCACACGGCAGTTGCTGCATACACGCAACGTCACCTGCACGGGGTATCTGCGCAGCGACGGTCTGTTCGAAATCGAAGGCCGGTTGCTGGACACCAAGGGCCGTGAAACCGACATGCCTTTCGCTACCCTGCAGGCCGGCGACGCACTGCATCAGATGCACATCGTGATGACGGTGGATGCCGACTTGGTGATCCAGCATGTCGAGGCTCGTTCAGAGGTGGTGCCGACGCCTTACTGCGCGCACATCAGTCAAGCCTATGCCGCGCTCAAGGGCTTGAAAGTCGGTATCGGTTTCAACAATCAGGTCGCCGAACGAGTCGGCGGTATACAGGGCTGCACCCATCTGACCGGTTTGCTCGGTTCCATGGCAACCACGCTAATCCAGACTACGGCACCCCTTCTTCGGGAACAGCGGCGCTTACACCAGGGCCGGGAAGGCGAGGTGAACACGCCCAGGCACTGGGTGATCGATACCTGTCACGCCTATCGCTCCGATGGCGAAGTGGTGCGCACGCTGTGGCCGGCGTATTACCAAGCGGAGCGTCAGGATGAGGGTGGCCAAGGTTGAGCGTGAGGGGTGCAACCGAACAACAATAGCCACCTGCTGGGTGGCTCTTCAGGGACAATAACAACAATGACGAACAATCTAAGGTTTCTCCAGACGACATTCACTGCCTTGGTTTACAGCGCCTTGCTGACCTTTACGGCAAATGCTGAGCAACTGACGCCGGACGAAGCTCGCGCCATTGCCAGGGACGCCTATATCTACGGTTTCCCGCTGGTCGATCACTACCGTATCCAGCATGCCTATTTCGAAGACCGCAGCGGCCCGGAATACAAGGCGCCGTGGAATCAACTGCACAGCGATGCGCGGGTCTACACGCCGGACGACAAGGCGATCCAGACACCCAATTCAGACACCCCTTACTCGCACCTTGGGGCCGATCTGCGTGCCGAGCCACTGGTGCTGAGCATGCCGGCGGTGGAGGAGGGGCGTTACTACACGGCGCAATTCATCGACGCCTATACGTTCAATTTTGCCTATGCCGGTAGCCGCACCACCGGTAATTCCGCGGCAAACTTCCTGCTCGCCGGGCCGGGCTGGAAGGGTGAAACGCCTGCCGGGATCAAGGCGGTGTATCGCGCCGAAACCGATTTCGTCTACGTGTTTTACCGCACTCAACTGTTTAACCCGGCCGATATCGAGAACGTCAAGAACATCCAGGCGGGCTTCAAGGCGCAACCATTGTCCGCCTACCTTGGCAAACCGGCGCCACCGGCAGCGCCACATATCGACTTCCCCACGCCGCTGAGCGTCGAGCAGGAGCGTACGTCCCTGGAGTTTTTCAATCTCCTGAATTTCGTCTTGAGCCACTGCCCGGTCCATCCCTCCGAGCGGGCGCTGATGGAGCGCTTCGCCAAACTGGGAATCGGGGCAGGGCAACGGTTTGATGCAGGGGCACTGTCGCCGCAATTGCGTAAAGCAGTGGAACAAGGCATGGCCGATGCCTGGCAGGCCAATAGCGAGCTGGATGCGCTGGCTGCCAGCGGCGCATTGACCAGCGGTGACTTGTTAGGTACTCGGGAACATTTGCAAAACAACTACCTCTACCGCATGCGGGCAGCGGCGTCCGGTATCTATGGCAACTCCAGGGAGGAGGCCATTTATCCGCCTTATTACCTCGACGCCGATGGCCAGCGGCTGAGCGGTGATGGCAACCGCTATGTGCTGCGCTTCGCACCAGGCCAACTGCCGCCGGTCAATGCCTTCTGGTCGCTGACGATGTACCAGTTGCCCTCGCGTCTGCTGGTGGCCAATCCGCTGAATCGTTACCTGATCAATGCGCCGATGCTGCCGGACATGACCCGCGATGCCGATGGCGGCCTGACGCTGTACATCCAGCACGATTCGCCGGGCAAGGACAAGCAAGCCAATTGGCTGCCTGCCCCGGATGGCGCGTTTGTCCTGGCCATGCGCTTGTTCTGGCCAAAGCCTGACGCGCTTAACGGCGTGTGGAAAAAACCTGCGCTGCAGCGCGTCAGCCAGGTCTCGGATACACAACAATAAAAAGGGAATGACCATGAACAGATCAACACGACGATGTACCGCAGTGGCACTGGCGTTAATGGCCCCGGCGATACTTCTGGCGCAAACATCCGTTGCCGATACGCTCGTCACCGTCGACAACTTCACCCGTGCCGAATCTGCAAGGTTCTTTAGTGGCGTCGTCAAGCGTGGTGGGTTTGGCCAGTTTGCCCACCATCGCCAGTTGCTGCCGATCGACAAACAGGGGGTCGTGCGGCCTAATCGAGACACCCTGTATTCGTCTGCGGTGTTCGACCTCGATGCCGGGCCGGTCACTGTGACCCTGCCCGATGCCGGTAACCGCTACTTCTCGATGATTGCCATCGATGAGAACCAGAACACCCCGGGCGTTGTGTACAAAGCGGGGAACTACACCTTCAGCAAAGAGCAACTCGGCTCGCGCTATGTGTTGTTGGGTGTGCGCACCCTGGTCGACCCGGCAAGTCCGGAGGATATGAACGCTGCCCATGCGCTGCAGGATGCGGTCAAGGCGCGGCAGGAAGGGGGACCAGGGCATTTCGCGATGCCTGCCTGGGACCCGGTCAGCCAGAACAAAGTCCGCGCCGCGTTACTGACGTTGGCGTCGACGGTGGCGGATTCCAGGGGCATGTTCGGCAGCGACAAACAGGTCGAACCGGTTCGGCACCTCATCGGCAGTGCCTCGGCCTGGGGCGGCAATCCCGAGCAGGATGCCTTCTACCTCAACATCACCCCACAGCGTAATGACGGCACGACCCTGTACCAACTCAAGGTCAAAGATGTGCCGGTGGACGCCTTCTGGTCAGTCAGCGTTTACAACGATGCGGGTTACTTTCAGCAGAATACGTACGGCGCATACACCCTCAACAACCTTACTGCGAAGAAGGCTGACGACGGTTCGGTCACGGTTCAGTTCGGCGGTTGCGACGGCAAGGTCGCCAACTGCCTGCCGACAGTACCGAACTGGAACTACATGATCAGGCTGTACAAGCCGCAACCCGAGATCCTTGACGGCAGCTGGAAATTCCCGGAGGCAAGTCCGCTGGGCTAATCCCTGTTACGCCAACAGGCCGGCTCCAGCAAGGCGTCAGCTTAAATCCCGCCAACCGAGCCGCACCGGTAATAGTCCCCCTCTCCCTGAGGGGGATTAAAAACCGCCTGCTTTTCCTATTGTGAGCTGGCCCGGCCAAGTGTGTTTGGCCCCAGTCCATTGAGGAAAAGCCATGATTCCCCGCGTGTTGTTCGAGCATGAACACGAAGAGTTCCGTAGTACCGTGCGCCGCTTTCTGAGTGAAGCGTGCATGCCGTTTCACGAGCAATGGGAACAGGACCGTTGCGTGCCGCGCGAGATCTGGCGGCGTGCCGGTGAGCTCGGCATGCTCAACGCAACAACCCCGGAAGCCTACGGTGGCATGGGGTTGGATCGGCGCTTTTCGATGATCGCCTCCGAAGAAATTGCCTTTGCCAACACCACCGGCCTGAACGGCTTCTCGGTACATGACATTTGTGCCGGTTACTTCATCAACTTCGGCACTGAAGCCCAGAAGCGTCAGTGGCTGCCGAAAATGGCCAGCGGTGAAGCCATTGCTGCCGTGGCAATGACCGAACCCAATACCGGTTCCGATTTGCAGGCGGTGAAGACCCGGGCGGTGCTCGAGGGGGACGAGTACGTCATCAACGGCGCCAAGACCTTCATCTCCAACGGTACTAACTGCGACATCATTGTTGTCGTGGCCAGGACCGGCAACACCGGCAAGGGGTCGCAGGACATCTCGCTGATACTGGTGGAGGCTGACCGGCCGGGGCTGAGCAAATCCAGGCCGCTGAAGAAGGTCGGGTTGCATGCACAGGACACCACCATGCTGTTCTTCGAGGATGTGCGTGTACCGCGAGCGAACGTGCTGGGCGACGTACCCGGGCAGGGTTTCATTCAGTTGATGAGGGAACTGGCCTGGGAACGCCTGGCCATTGCAGTCAGCAGTATTTCCGGTGCTCAAGCGGTCCTCGATCACACCATCGATTACACCCGTGGCCGCACCGTATTCGGTAAACCGATCATCGATCTGCAGAACTCTCGTTTCAAACTCGCCGACCTCAAAACCGAAATCACCGTCGGCCAGACCTACGTCGATCGCTGCATGGAGCTGTGCCTGAGCCACACACTGACCAGCGAGGCAGCGGCAGCCGCCAAGCTGTATTGCTCGGAACTGTATTCGAAAGTGGTTGATCAGTGCCTGCAACTGCATGGTGGCAACGGCTACATGCTCGAGTACCCGGTGGCCCGGCATTACCTGGATAGCCGTGTGACGCGCATCTATGGCGGTGCCAACGACATCATGCGGGAGTTGGTCGCGCGCACCCTGTGAGGTCGGTGTCTATCAACCGTAGTTGAGGTTGCAATCAGTGGGGCCCTGTAACGGGTCCCACTGTCTGGGGGAATTCGCGCGTGTTCAGCCAAGCCACTCGTGCAGTACTTCGTCAGTGTGCTCGCCACGCTCAGGCAGCGGGCCAGGCCGGCCTGCCGGGGTAGCGCTGAAACGAGGCGCAGGGTTGGCCTGGAGCATACCACTTTCGCGGTCGAATACCTTGCGTGCCTGCAGGTGAGGGTGGTCCGCCGCCTCGTCCAGGTTCAGCACGGGGGCGAAGCAGGCATCAGTCCCTTCCAGAATCGCACACCATTGTTCGCGGGTACGCTGGGCGAAAATCGAAGCGAACTTCTCGCGCAGTTGCGGCCAGGTGCGAGGGTTGTAGCCGTTAGCGGTTTCCGGATCGTCACCCAGGCCGATCAGTTGCCGCAGTACCGCGTAGAAACGCGGCTCCAGCGAGCCCACGGAAATATAGTTACCATCGGCACATAGATAGGTGTTGTACCAGTGCGGACCGTCGAGCCCGCTCTGACCGCGCTCGTTGGGCAACTGACCGCCAGCCTTGGCGCTCAGCAACAGATTCTGCATATGCGCGCAGCCATCGACAATGGCGGCATCGATGACCTGACCCTGGCCTGTGGCACGGGCGTTCATGACGCCCGCCAGCAAACCGATGGCCAGGTACAGCGCCCCGCCACCGACGTCGCCAACCAGGCTGGGCGGCGCAATGGGCGCCTGGCCTGGCTGGCCGGCGTACCACAGCGCGCCAGCCAGCGCGATGTAGTTCATGTCATGGCCGGCCGCTTGCGCCAGTGGCCCATCCTGACCCCAGCCGGTCATGCGGCCATAGACCAGCCGTGGATTGCGCTGCAGACAGACATCCGGTCCCAGGCCCAGGCGCTCCATGACTCCGGGACGCATACCTTCGATCAAGGCATCAGCGTGCTCGACCAGGCGCAGTACTGTCTGAATGCCTTGCGGACTTTTCAGATCCACGCCGACGGAGCGCTTGCCGCGTTTGTAGATAGCCCCTTTGCCCATGTCGATTTCGTCGGCAGTCTGCTCGCCGCGTTCGACCAGCACCACATCAGCGCCAAGATCAGCGAGCAGCATTCCACAAAACGGGCCAGGCCCCAGCCCTGCGATCTCAAGAATCTTGAGGCCGGACAGCGGCCCTTGTTTGGTCTGCATAGTGCGCTCCGGTATACGTTGTGTATTCGCCGATCATAGCGATCGGAGCAAATAACCAACCCCACTCATGGAAGGTGGGTGTGTGGCTTGAGAGGGTAGACGGCAGCCGACCACCACTGAGTTGTGACGTACCACACAGCGTCGCTTACGGTGCAGTTGAACACCTTTCCTGGCCTCTTCAAACTTTCCTTTGGCTAACCCAGCAAAGTTAACGTTTCATGGAAGGAATCGACCCCGCGGCCGGACGGCGAGCGCATGCTGATCATCGGCGGCGCCGGAGAACAGGTCACCCTGAATTCAGCTGTTAAAAGAGGCTGAACGGATAATCAACAAAGACGCGTATCTCGTTGCCGTCCTCGTTGTAGTCGCGAACATCATTCGAAACCCGCAGCCAGGAGCTGCGCAGCCTCAATTTCAGGTCTTTGGCCGGGCCGCCTTGTATGACGTATTGCAGCTGATTGAACAGTTCGCGCTCCGTGCCGCTTGCGTTGCCGACCTGGATATCGCTGCCGCGCAGGTAAGCAATCCGGTACGACAGCCCAGGTAGGCCGTAGGTTGCCAAGTCTATGCCATAGCCAAAGTGCCATGATCGTTCACCTTGTGCATTGAAGTCGGACCAATAGGAGTTGGAGAGAAAAATCGTGCCGCCGCCATCGCCCACGTACCCCGCGCTTTGGTAACCGCCGTAAACATACCCGGCGTCGCCAGTGCTGCGTTGCTGGGCCAGGGTGAACTGATGCGCACCCACTGCATAGGTCAATGCCGCGCTCCAGATCTTGTTGTCTGTACCGGTCCCGAGCGAATCGGCAAAGGTTCGGTCGATGTCGGTTTTGTAGCCATTGAAGTCGAGCGTCACGGATTGTCGAGCATCAAGGGCAATGACCTTGGAAGCCCCCAAGTAGTAGCGTTTAAGATGATCCTTCACGTCAGAGGCATAGACGCTGATCGATGACGACGCAGAGATGTCGTAGCGGCCACCGAGCACATTGATTTCCTGCAAGCCACCGTTGTCGCGGCCGTTGGCGCTTTTGCGCGCCTGCGCGGTGAAATGCCCGGCCGTGAGGGTGGTGTGCGCCAGCGCGTCGGAGGTGACCATCCACCCGGTAAAGCTTTCGGGCAACAGTCGTGAGTCATCCGTGTTCAGCACTGGCAGAGCGGGCTTCAGGTCACCATAGCGAAACACAGTGTTGGCAACCCGCACCTTTATTGAGGCGCCTGCCCGGGCAAGATCTGGTGCCGGGTGGCCAGCAGCATCCTGTTTGAAGAAGTCGATGCCATTGGCCCCGGAACGTCCAGCGCCGCCATCGAGTCGCACAGCATAGGTGGCGAAGCCATCGATACCGAAGCCAACGGGGCCGTTGCTGAATCCCGACTGCAAATCAGCGATTGCCGCCTGACCCCATTCAGCTTTGTCTTGCCGGCCATTTTTATAATCACGACTTATGTAGGCATTACGTAGCAGAACAGTGAGGTGACTGTCTTTTATCACGTCAAGGTCGGCGAATGAGTCCTGCGCATGCGTTTGAAGCGAGATCATTGCCACGCTCAACGCCCACAGCACACGGATTATTTTCATAACGCACCTGGTAGTTGTATTTATTGGAAGGTAACGCTGAAACAGGTAGCCCTCGCTGCCACTGCCTTGTGTCTGCACACAAGGCAGTGGCTACACGATCAAGGCTTGTCTTCGACGATCACGGTGGGCGATTGCACGCCGTTGAGCGGGTGCAGGCCGGAGATTTTCCGGTAGGCCAGGTAGAGACCTAGCAACCAGACGGGCAAGATCAGTACCGAGATTTGCACGGCGGGTATGAACGCCATGGTCAGCAGAATCCCCAGCACTGAAGCGATACAGAAGTAGTTGCTCAAGGGTGACAGCGGCGCAGCAAAGCACTGCTGTTGTACCGCACGCCGGGCTTTCTTGAATTTCAAGTGGGTGAGGCTAGTGAGCACCCAGTTGATCACCGTGATGGAGACGGCGAGGGCCATTAACAATTCAAGGGTGCCATTGGGGTAGAGGAAGTTGAGCCCGACGGCCACGACGGTGATGATCGCCGTGACGATCTGCGCGTTCACAGGAATGCCATGCTTGTTGAGCTTCAGCAGTTTCGCCGGGGCGCTGCCCTGTTGCGCCAGGCTGTGCAACTGGCGCGTGCTGCAATAAACCACTCCGTTGTAAACCGATAGCGCAGCCGTGAGCACCACGAAATTCAGAATGTCAGCAGCGTGGGTACTGCCGATCAGACTGAGGATTTTTACAAACGGGCTGGCGCTGTAGGCATCGCCGCCTGAGTTCAGCGCATCAACGAGACTGTTCCAGGGGGTGAGGGACAACAGCACGACCAGCACACCGATGTAGAAAATTGCAATCCTGAAAAGCACCTGGTTGACGGCACGGGGAATGGTTTTTCTTGGATTCTCGGTTTCTCCAGCAGCAAACCCGACCATCTCCAGCCCACCAAAGGCGAACATGATGAACGGCAACGCCAGCACGATCCCGGAAATGCCATGGGGCATGAACCCGCCATGAGACACGAGGTTGTTCACGCTGGCACCGGGCACCGAGCCTGTACTGAGCAAGTACACGCCGAAACCGATCATCAACACGATGGCCACGACTTTGACCAGGGAGAAGGCGAATTCCACTTCCCCAAAGACTCTGACATGGAGCGTGTTGAGGAGGTTGATGAACAAGAAGAATCCGGCGGCACTCATCCAGAGCGGGATATCCGGGAACCAGTAATGGATGTATTTACCCAATGCCGTCAGTTCGGCCATGCCGACCAACAGGTACATCGCCGCATAGTTCCAACCGGCGAGAAAGCCAAAGAAGCGCCCGCAGTATTTGTCTGAAAAGTGGCTCAGGGAACCGGACACCGGTTCATCAACGAGCATTTCGCCCAATTGCCGCATCATCAGGAATGCGATCAGACCGGCGAACGCATAGCCCAGTATCGCAGCTGGGCCAGCCGCTTGGATCACGCCGGCGCTACCGAGGAATAGCCCGGTACCGATTGCACCACCGAGGCCGATCATCTGGATGTGACGTCCAGAGAGGTTGCGGCGAAGCTGTTGCTCTGGTTGTTGTGGTCCGCTCATGTTTCCTCACTATATTTGTTATATCGCGAACGCAGGTCACCCCTGCGCCGCAAAGGTTGAGGGCAGCGTAAAAGTGCGTTGGTGTGTTCAGTAGGCGCCGGACAGCAACTCGCCGAAGCCGTCAATACGGGTCGGCAAACCCAGTTTCTTCAACATCTGGTAAGTGGTAGCGATCGAGGACGACAGCACCGGGATCTTTTCCCGGTCTTCAATGATCTGCACCGATTGCAGCGAGGGCATCTGCACACAGGCAGAGGCAATGATTGCGTCGACGTTGTGGGTGATGAGCTTCTTGGTGATCTCCGCCGGGGCCAAGGGTGACCGGTTGGCGACCTCAAGGTTGTCGGCAATCTCCAGGGAGATGCTGTCGACAACCTCGATCCCTTCGTTTTCGATGTAGTCGATGACCAGCCGGGTCAAGGGTTTCATGTAGGGCGTGAGCAGGGAAACCTTCTTCGCCCCCAAGGCTTTGATGCCTTCGACCAGGGCGCCGGCGCTGGTAACCACCGGGGCGGCTGCATTGTTCTCTACGGTGCGACTGTGCAGGCGCTGCTCTGATACGCGGTGATAGCCCAAGCCCATGCTCATGATTGCGACCAGGCAGGCATAGCCGAGCACGTCGACTCGGGCATCCGAGAGCTCCAGGGCGCAGCGATCACTGTCGCTGTCCATGCGCTTGAGTTCTTGCGCGGTCACGTGCTTCATGCGCATGCGGCTTGAGTGAAAGGTGAAGCGCTCCGGATAAACGCTTTCCCGAACACGCAGCATCTGCGGGATCTCGGTCTCCATGGTGGTGTTGGAACTGGGGACAATCTGGCCAATACGGATAATCTTGCTAGCTTCCACGCGTGTTACTCCTCTGCAATAACCGATGGCTCGAAGCCTTCAGCGCCGGGCCGGGGGGATTGCTCGACGAACTGCACGGGGCTCAAGGCGCGGCGGTTGACGGTGAGCCCGAATATGTCGAAGCGGTTGTAGTGTCCGGTGATGTCATGCATTTGCCGGGGCTGGATGCACCGGGCCAGATCAATGTCGGCGTAGGCGATACCCTCGCGGTCAATGAGTGGCTCGCCCAGCACCCGCCCGTCTGGGCCCAGAAAGCCGCTGAAGGCACTGTTGGGACGGCTCAGCAGCTGGCGGGCAGCGGGATTGAGCGTCTCCATGTGCTCGATGATTTCCTCGGAGATCGTTGAGCAGGAAACGATGGTGAAGACCTTGCCTTCGAAGGAGTGGGCGGCGGCCCGTACCTTGATTGCATCCGCCATGTCATAGTCAGGCGGTGCGACCGGCAAGGCGATGTAGCTGGCGACATGAACCATCTCGCCCTGGGCGAGCAGCGCGAAGCGCGCAAGCGTGTTGGTGTTTTCACCGCAGGCCAGCGACCCCAGTGCACCGACACTGGTGCGATGAACCTGCAGGGCAGAAGCATCGCCTGCGGCCCAGGTAAGTTTCTCTGCCCAGGTAGGCACCAGTTTTCTGTGCGCGCCCAGTACCACGCCCTGATCGGAAATGGTCACAAGGGTGTTGTAGAGCGTGCCGACACTGTGCGCCGCGCGCTCGTTCACGCCGATTACCACGTTAATCTTGTAACGGGCTGCGGCGGTGGCCAGCTTGGCGATTTCCGGCCCCGGGATCTGGATCGCCGTCCTCACCAGTTTTTCAAACCAGGGGCTTGCTTGTAGCGGGTTGGCAATCCAGCTCCAGTAGGGGTACCCGGCAACGAACACTTCAGGGAAGGCAATCAGCTTTGCACCGTTGTCTGCGGCCTGTTTCATCAGCTCGACAGCTTTATCCAGGGTCGCTTGCACATCCAGGAACACGGGGGATGTCTGCACCGTTGCGGCGCGAAACTCATGAAAATCAGACACAGCTACCTCCGGTAGGAAAAAGGGCCACGAGGCCCGCTCGGTCAGCGATCGCGGCCTGCACGCGGGTCGTTACCCACGGCAACCACCGGGTTGCGCAAGTAGCCAATCTGCTCGATCTGCGCCTCAATGATGTCACCGGGCCAAACCCACTCCTGGGGCGTGCGGCCTGCGCCAACGCCTTCAGGCGTGCCCGTGGCGATGATGTCGCCGGGTTCGAGGGTGATGCCCTTGGAGATATCGGCAATCAGCGTTGCGACATCGAACAGCATGTGGCGGGTGTTGGAGCTCTGCTTGATGACGCCATTGACCTTGAGGCTCAAGTCGAGTGATTGAGGGTTGTCGATTTCGTCCGCCGTCACGATTACCGGCCCGAATGGCGCGTAGGTATCCTGGCCTTTTGAATAGATCCATTGGCCTGCGCGGCGGCAATCCCGGGCGCTCATGTCGATCATCAGGCTGTAGCCGAAGACATGCTTGAGCGCGTGCTCAGCGTGCGTGCGCTTGGCGGTCGTGCCAATGATCACCGCCAGCTCCACTTCCCAGTCCAGTTGATGGGTGATTGCCGCGTTATGCTCGATGGCATCGCCAGGCCCGATGACCGTGGTTGGCGGTTTGGAAAAGATCACCGGTTCCTTGGGCAGCTCCTTGGCGGTATCCAGCGATTCGCTCGACTCCGCGACATGCTCCACGTAGTTCAGGCCGATACCGAAGATGTTCTTGCGCGGCCGAGGGATCGGCGCCAGCAGTTTTACCGTCGACAGCCCATGACTGACACCGGCAGGCAGGTCGTGTTCATAGCGGGCCAGCAACCTGTATGCGGCCTGAAGGCCGGGACGGCCCAGGTCAATGAACGCCAGCATGGAGTCTGGCAGTGGCTCGCCGGCGTGAGTGGACAGCGCGTGCAGGTCAATGACCTGATCGCCAACAAGAACGCCCAGGATGGCGGGCGCGGATACGTCAGTTCTATAGGTAACCAGTCGCATGACTAACCTCTTAACGGCAATTGACGAAAATCAAACCAGGGGTTGCTGACCGTGGTTGTCGAGCAGACCTTCCTCCCGGTACAGCCCCAGAGCGGTGATGACGGGCAGATCGTTGAAGCAGAACAGGCAGGCGTCTTCGCTCGCACTCAGGTTGACGTGCTCGTGCCAGGCCCAGGATGGAACACAGAAAATGTCGCGCGCTTGCCAGTCGAAACGCTGGCCGTTGATGACCGAGTAGCCGTTGCCCTTGGCGACCTGGTACAGGAAGCTGCCGGTATGCCGGTGGGCTTTGCCAACGAAGCCAGGCCGCAACAACTGCATGCTCGCGCCGATCGTGGGCATGACCGGGCCGCCGGTTACCGGGTTGGTGTAATGCATCAGGGCGTCGTCATAGACGCTGCCTGGCGTGCTTTGCGAAAAGCGTCGCAAGGCGTCGTACGTGCTCTGCCACTCGTACTTGAACAGGGGGGAGTAGGGCTTGCTCCAGCCGACGTTATCCGGCCTCAGGCTGTTCGCCCCCCAAATCGCCGAGGAGTCGTTGAGTGGAAAGCCAACGGCTTGCGCCAATTGCGGATGGACCTCATAAAAACCAGCCTCCAGGGCATTGACCAGGGGGATATCAAGCCCGTCCTGCCAGATGCAAACCTCGCCATCGGCCTCGACTCCGTGCTCATGCCACGTGCCGTTGGGCGTGAGCACAAAGTCATTTGCACCCAAGGTCATCTTGTGACCGTCAACAATGGTGTAAGCGCCGCGCCCTTCCATGATGAAACGCAGGGCCGATGCAGAATGCCGGTGTGCCGAGGCCGCTTCGCCGGGGTGCATGACCTGCAAGCCTGCATACAGCCAGCCCACCGCAGCAGAAACCTGCTGGCGCCCGGGGTTGTTCAGATAGATCACCCGCCGCCCGGCTTTTTCGGGTGTGACCAGCTCCACGGAGCGCAACACTTGGGGCCGCAGTTGCTGATAGCGCCAGAGCACGGGAATCGACTCCGAGCGCGGTTGCCAGGGCTCGATCT
Organism: Pseudomonas sp. GZD-222; assembly: GCF_049310525.1. NCBI lineage: Bacteria > Pseudomonadati > Pseudomonadota > Gammaproteobacteria > Pseudomonadales > Pseudomonadaceae > Pseudomonas > Pseudomonas sp. GZD-222. The sequence goes on along the minus strand of NZ_JBMOWO010000080.1, from coordinate 152,094 downwards.
TGTTAGCCACTGTCCATAACGCCCCGGTGTTCAATGTCTCGAGCGCCTGGTAATAGGCCACGAGCTCAGGCGTTACATCGACATCAGCGCGACCGGCAACCGCTTCGCGGTGCTGTCCGTAATCAATGTTTTCCATTGCTTTCTCCATTCGCTTAATACTTCACGTTGCTCGCTGACAGGCGCGATCAGCCAAACGCCGGGCAGCAGAAACCCATCGCCTCGTAATCAGGGACGAGGCGTCGAGCGAAGGTAATGACGGTGCTAGGAGTTAGGTAAAGTCGCGGCGCTGTTGATGGGCAGGTTTATCCCAGGCGCGGGTGTCCATGATCAGTTTGATTTCGCTGATCAACTCGCGCACATCCTGTTCATTGTTATACAAGGGAGCGAAGCCAAAACGCATGTAGTCAGGTGTGCGGAAATCACCGATGTAACCGCGCAACGCCAGTTCCTGCATGATCCCGTAGCCCTGGTCATGCCGCAGCGAGACATGGCTGCCGCGTTTTTCGGCCTCGCGGGGCGAGGCCAGGTGAAAACCAAAGCTGTCGAGTTCGCTGTCGACGCCGTCGATGAACTGCTCGCTCAGGACTACGCTACGCGCGCGGATTTCTTCCATATCAACGCCATCGAACTCATCAAGCGCCTTGGACAGGGCCGACAGACCGATGACCGGGTTGGTGCCGCAGAGGAAGCGGGCCACACCTTCAGCCGGTTTGTATTCCTGGCTGAAATCGAACGGACGAGCGTGTCCGAACCAGCCTGCCAGGGGTTGCTCGCAGCTGTCGAGATGCCTGGCCGCGGCGTAAAGGTAGGCGGGGGCACCTGGACCGCCGTTGAGATACTTGTAGCCACATCCCACGGCGAAGTCGACATCGTCTGCCTCAAGGTTGCAGGGCACGCCGCCGGCCGTGTGGGAGAGATCCCAGACAATAAGCGCACCGACATCGTGCGCCAGTCGGGTGTACTGGCCCATGTCATAGATCTCGGCACTGCGGTAATCGACATGGGTCAAGACGACGGTTGCGACTTGCACATCCAGGTGTGCAGGAATCTGCGCCGCAGGAACCGCAACCACGTTGAGGTCAAACAGCCTGGCAACTTGATAGACGATGTACAGGTCTGTGGGGAACGCGTCAGCGTCGGTGACGATGGTGCTGCGCCCGGGGCGCAGCCGCACTGCGCTGACCAGCACTTTAAAGAGGTTTGCCGAGGTCGAGTCGCACGCCACTACGTGGGCGGGATTGGCGCCGATCAGCCGCGCGACCTTTTGCCCGACAGTCTGCGGCAGCAAGCGCCAATCGGCCTGGTGCCACGAACGAATCAACCCCTCGGCCCATTGCTTTGTCACCACGTCGTTGACATAAGGTGCAACAGCGTCAGGCATCAAACCGAGGGAGTTACCGTCGAAATAATGGACGCCTTCAGGAACATGAAAGCGTGCCCGTGTGTGTTCGAATTTGTTCATACCCATTCCCCAATAAACAGCCGTTTTTACGCGCCCAACACCGTTCTGATCGTCCACAGCTCGGGAAAGAAACGATGCTCCACGACCTGTTTCAGCCAGCCGACACCCGCCGAGCCACCGGTCCCGGGTTTGAAGCCCAGAATGCGTTCGACCGAGGTGAAGTGCCTCCAACGGTACTGCGCGAAAAGATCGGAGAACTCGATCAGGCATTCGCCGAGTGCGTAGAGTCTGTTTTCCGGGCGGGGCGTCTCATAGACCTGTAGCCAGGCCTGTTCCACGCCTTCATTGAGCGTGTAAGTTTCACTCCAGTCGCGCTCCAGCGCTGAAAGCGGAACGGCGATCCCCTGGCGATGAAGCAGGGCCAGAACATCGTCGTACAAACTCGGTTCGTTCAACGCCTTGAGCAACTGCGGATAGACATCCGGGTTGTTCTCGTGGGCCTTGGCCAAAGTGATCGACTTGTTACCGAGGATGAACTCAACGTGGCGGTACATGTACGACTGTTGCCCGGAGGAGACGCCCAGACAGTTGCGAAATTCATTAAAGCCCTCGGTTGTAATGGTGGACAACACATCCCAGGACTTGATCAGGTACTCAAATAACTTTTTGATTCGAGGAGCCAGTTCCAGAGCACCTTCAATATCGTCATTCTTGATCCGTTGTTGCAGGTTGTAGGCTTCATAGTGGATCGCCTTGAAAATGAGTTCCTTGGTTTGCGTCATGATGATGAACACCATCTCATCATGGCCCTCGCTGCGCATGTTTTGCAGGCTCAGCAGCAGGTCATTGCGGTGGTAATCGATGTACGGATTGCTCTTGCCGGCAAATGCAGTCAGCGGCTCACCGTCAGTGGACTTGACCGTCTCATTGCGTGAGGCGTTGGTTGAAATACTGATGTTTCGCACCAGGCTGAGCTCCAGCTCAGGCGCGCGGACCTCGGGGATGATTCGTTTGCGTTGAATGCTCATTTCAATTTCAGGCTCGCTAAAGTGACACTCAGTAATTGGCTGTCTGGTTTGTCAAACTCAAACAGAATGTCGAAATGATCGACGTCGTTAATTTGATAGCAACCGATACTCACACCTTGCTCGAGAAGGTAATTCGAATAGGTTTCGCTCTGGAGTTTGAACGCCTCGGTTTCGTGCTCGCCGTAGCAGACCGTCACCGGGAATGGCGTCGTGGCCCGCTGTAGCCCCGGGCTGAGCCCGGTGGCCGAGCGCACATCCAGGTGCAGCGGTTCATTGATGTAGGTCTCCACCAACGGGCGCAGGTCGTAAATACCGGAGATCAGCAAGCCCGCGTGTATGGGGCAGGAGGGGGTGCCGAGGCCTTTCCAGTCGACGTGCATCATCATTGCGCACAGGTGGGCACCGGCTGAACTGCCGGCCACCACGATGGGCAGGCCCGGGTGCTGTTGGTGGATTGCCAGGATCGCCGCAGCGCACTGCGTGATCATCTCGGCAATGCTGGCGCGGGGGGCGAGGGTATAGTTGACCGCGGCATAGGCCCAATCGTGCTGCAGGAATGGTCCGGCCATGAAACAGGCGTCAAACGCGGACAATGCCTGCCAATATCCGCCATGAATGAACACCAGGACGGCTTTCGGCGCGCCATGGCCAGGCTCAAACAGCAGGACATACTCCTCGTCCGTCAGGCCGTAGGCGATCTGTCGATTCGGGTAGCGGTGCAGTGCCTGTTCGCTTTGCGATGCGTACAGCTGAACGGTACGCTCGTAACACCTCGCGGCAGTACTGGGCGAGTAGGCTTGTTCAAGGTCGCTGGATTTATTATTTGTGTTCATGACACCTCCCTTGTTGTGCCCAGTTTATGCCTGGTGCGCAGAACGTTTTTTTCTATTTCTGCCTGATAGAGATGCCTGCCGGAAATGATTTTGCTGATCGGAGGCTTCTGGCGTAAATTCATCTCTTTGCCAACCAGCGCATCCGAATTTGTCCATCGAGGCCTGTCATGAGCGAGACGTTATCCCCGTTTGACCTCAGCATTCTGGCGAACCTGCAGACCGATCCGAGAATGTCGATGACCACCCTGGCCGAGCGTATGAACAGCTCGGTATCGCCTTGCTGGCGACGGGTCAAGCGTATGGAAGAGCAGGGGATTATCCGCGGATACACCCTGCAACTGGACAGAAAGGCGCTGGGCCTGGGAATCGAGGCATTTGTCTTCGTCAACATCACCTCGCACCTTGAAAAGGACGCGGCCGAGTTTGAAGCATCGCTGCACTCGATCGATGAAATCCTCGAGTGTTATATCCTCTCGGGTAACGAGGACTATTTGTTGAAGATTGTCGCGGCGGACCTGGATGCATTTGCAAGTTTCAGCCGCAAGGTCCTCGCAGCTCTTCCTCATGTCGAAGAAGTGCGTAGCGCCTTTGTCATGCACAAAATCAAACAGAGCAACAGGTTGCCGCTACCGCGCAGCTGACTTTAACCACGAACTCGAAAGGCGTGCACTGCCTCGCCCCTTTCTGGGGCGTCGACACTGGCAAGTGCACTATCAGCGACCACTGAATGCGAGCCCGGCATCACCTCGATGTCGCTGAGGTACGCGTTGAATCACATCGAACAGCCGAATCTCTACACCGGAACCATTGGCATGCATCCTGCCTAGAGGTTCAGCCGTTCGATGTCATTTCACTTTGCATCGACCGCCGTTCAAGGATGTGACCGGCACATCCTTTTTCCTGCAAGGAGGCAGGCCGATGACGTTGGTAATGGAAAATCTGACCCGCTTTGAGCGAATTGAATGCTCGAGGGTCAATGCCAGTGGTGCCCGCTACCCCAAGCATACCCATGAAGAATATGTACTCAGCGCGAACCTTCGCGGAGTTGAGCGGATCTGGTTCAACGGCAAGCAGCAAGCCGTGTCAGCGGGCGAGGTGACGCTGTATAACCCGATGACCGTACAGGCGTCGGAGTTCTGCGGCGAGGGCGCGCAGTTCATCAGCGTGCATCTGGATGGCCAGCAGGTGCGCAGCATTCTCGACCAGACCGCGAGCAGCAATGGCCTGCCCACGTTCCAGGAGGGCGTGATCCACGACAGTGCGCTGTTCGGTTCTATTCTCGACCTGCATGAGCAGCTGGACGCCAGCGGCCGCGACGAGGCGTTGCTGGTGCTGTTCAGTGAACTGGCGAGGTTTCGCAGCACGCCCGAGAACGCCGATGAGCCACTGCGGGTGGCACACTTGATCCGTTTCATGAAGGCCAACCTGTACGAAACGATCGAACTTGAAGACCTGTGCGCCGAAGCCAATCTGTCCAGGTTCCATCTGGTGCGAAGTTTCAAGACCCTGAAAAACCTTCCCCCGATGCAATATTTCAAGCAGTTGCGCCTGATCGAAGCGCGTCGGCGTCTGCGCCTTGGCGATGCACCGGCACGCATTGCAGTGGACCTGGGTTTCTTCGACCAGGCCCACCTGAGCAATGCGTTTCGCAAAGTGATGGGCGCCTCGCCGTCGAGCTACAGCTCAATGCTTGGCGCAGTCGGGTTGCCGACAAACTCGGCATAGCCGGTCACCACCACATAGACCGCGAAGTAAGCAAAGATCAACGCCGAAGCGATGTAGGTATACCTGATCAGATTTTGCCCAAGCAGCCGTCCACCCTGGGACGCCAGCAGGCACAGGACAAAAGCCCAGAACACCCCGGCGGCGAAAAAGCCGCTGAGAAATAGCCCGGCGCTGGCGATGTCCGAACCTTGCCGGGCAATGATCGCGCCACCCACCGCCGCGAACCAGAGGATGGCCGTGGGGGAGGACATCGCCAGCATGATGCCGCGGGAAAACAGCGCCAGGTTGCTGTCGCCCCATTGTTTGCCGGCGGCGTCAGGATCGCTGGTCCTGGCTTTGAGGGCACTGAGCAGCATCTTCAGGGTGAGATAACAGAGCACCGCCGACCCGCCAATCCACAGCACCCAGCGCACCCACTCGATCTGTAGCAGGATGGCCATGCCGGCCATGGCCAGGATGGCATAGATCAGATCGCCAACGCAGGTCCCGAGCCCCAACCAGACGCCCTGCGCCACACCGCGGTGCATCGCCAGGGTAATCATCGCCATATTGGCCAGGCCGATCTCCAGGCACAGTGAAAGGCTCAGCAGAAAACCGTTAGTGAACTGCATTGCAGGATCCTTCGAGAATGTGTTGTGTGTAGCCGAGCGTGATGTCGCAGGTGCCCAGGCCGAACTGCAGGTCGCCTTCGATGCGATGCGGGCAATACTGCCCGATGAAGCGCTCGAACTGCTCCAGATCAGCGGTCAACGCGGCGTTGATCAGGTCCTGGGCAATGGCGCGCATGGCCACAACAAAGCCGTCGGTGTCGACCGTCAGACCACTACTGGGCGTACCACCGATCACCCCGGCGTCCTGCAGAAGGCGTAACTGGATGTAGGCCGACCCGGCATCGGGGAACTGCCGCGGCCCGCGGCGCAGGTAACGGAGCAACTCCAGCACATACATGCGGATCAATTTCGCCGGTTCCAGCGCCAGGCTACTGGCAATACGCTCATCGACACTGAGCAGAAAACCGAAAACGTCGGCCAGCGCTTCCTGAATCACCATCGAGCCCCAGCGGTCATGCTTGCTCAACTGACCGAAACGGGTTTGTGCCAAGACGACGGAGTGGCCAAGATCATGGCCCCGGAACCAGGTGATCAGGTAGCGCTCAACCTCATCCGGGGCGGGCAGATCCGAGGCCTGCCAGTTGAACAGCGGGGCTTGCTCCAAGGCGATCTTGTCGTAGAGATTACGGTAGGTATTACTGAACACGATGGTGCGCTTGACGGGTGAGTACTTGACCCCTTGGTCTTCGGGCATGAAGTAGGCGAAATGCTTGGGAAAGTAGTTCGCCTCGCCGGCAATCCCGAACAGGTCGACAATCTTGTAGGCGCAATGTGGCAGCGCCTGCAAAGGCGCGTGCAGCGTACTGGCCAGGCGCTGCAGGGCTTCGCTGAAATGCTCGTCGACACAATCCGACACGCGCTGCAGGGGCCTGTTGGGCGTGCCGAAAAAAGCTGAGTAGAACATCGCTCGCGACTTGCCCAGCCAGGTCGACAGCGGCCCCACATGACAGACCAGTTCCTGTTCATCCAGCCCCGCCAGTGCCTGGCTCATGGTCGCAAACGCATCACCACCCATCAGCCCTTCGGCAATGAAACCAACCGCCTGGCTTGAATCGACGTCTTGCAGGTGTGCGGAAACCGCGCCTAAACGGCTAGCGATGGACTTTTTCAGTTCATTCTCCACGCGCTGTTGCGGATCGCTGCAGTTTTGTACGCTGCGCAATGCATCTACCTGAATCAGGATGTTGCCGATCTGCTCAATCAGCGCGGGGGGCAGGGTGCCAGGCACGGGTAATTCAACCGTGCGAATGACATGCTGCCGACGAGGGGGCCAGAAAATTCCGTTCATTGTGGTACTCCTTGGAAAGGAGTCCATCAAAGCAGTTGGCCATCATCGGTTATTGGAAAAAATTGCTCATTGTTCGACATCGGGACTGCACATTTCTCGCCTCAGCGCAGCTCACAACAAAGGTCCGGGAATAGGTTAGAGTGCGCCTCAGTTATCAATCGTTGTTTGAACAATGAATCGTCCGCTGTTTGTTTCGCTAGACGGGCCCAAGGGCACCGGCAAAACCACACTGTTGGAAGCCATTACCAAAGTACTGAGGGCCGACAACAAAAAAGTGATCCGGCTTTGCGAGAAAAAAAGCGATCCCTACCGGGGTGAAACAATGGTCCTCGTGAACCAATTCGTCAGAAACCCCAGTCGGGATCTGGAGTTGGGCGTTTGTGAGCGCTTTGCCGATAGCCGTACCTGGATTTCCCGGCACGTGCTGACTAAACAGCCAGCTGACAGCATCATCCTGATCGATCGCTGGTACCCGTCGGATGCCGCGTTTCGCCGGATGGTGCCGTTTGCAGAAATTCTTCAACTGAACATGGATCGCAACGTGCAAGTGCCCGACCTGCATGTCGGGGTTGTCACCGACCCTGAAATTTCCTGGGCGAGGGCAGCGGCACGCACGCGCGGGTTGAGCAGTACGGTGATGCACAGGCTGGAAGAACATGTCGCTTCTACCAGGGCGTTCGAGCGCGCGGTTGCAGATCACGGCTGGGTGCTATGCCGTAATGAGGGAACGGTCGAAGAGGCTACGATGCAGGTGGTTTCCGAGATCTATAAAGTCCTTCCAGCACTGCAGCGGCAATCTTATTTGCTTTAAATGTAAAACATTCGCATTTATACTGCGCGGCCACGCCTTCCCCATGGCATCCGTTTCGCGCAGGTCATCGTGCAGGTCGAGCCTCCCAAACCCACACTCCTGGCAGCACTGGTTCGGCATTATGACGAGCTGGTGGATCATGTTCGCCGACGTTTCGGTGAGCGGGTCTTCGCCCGTGAGGTGGTACACGACTTGTGTGTGCAGTTGCTTGAACAGGATGAAAAACAAGGTGTGCGCACGCCAGTGGCCTTGTTGCGCAAGATCGCCCACGATATCGCGATCAGCCGCTACCGGAGCGAGCGTCGACGCCAGGCTTGGGTTGTCGGCGTGCCGACATTGCCTGACGTCGTCAGTGGCGCTCCGAGCCAGGCGCGTCACATTGACGGCGAACGCACCTTGGCGCTGCTGACGGAGGCGATTGCCAATCTGCCGCCGCGCTGTCAGATGGTGTTCGTGATGCACAAACTGCATGAGCTGCCACAAGCAGAAGTGGCCGAACGCCTGGGCATTTCCCTCAAAACCGTAGAAAAGCACCTGCGCCTCGGCATGAGCGCTTGCCGCGCACACCTGGGTACGGAGCTACTGCCATGAGTCGCAATTCAAACAGATCCAAGGATTACAGCCAGGAAGACGAGGCCATTGCCCGGTTTCGCGAGGACCTCAAGCAGCGCTTTCCGCTACCCCCTGCAACGCCAGCCAAGAACAAGCGCGGAACAGGCAAAGTGCTTGGGGCGCTACTGTTGGCAATCGCTGCTGGCGTGGTCTGGTTCGACCCCGCATATAGCACACAAGACCTGATCAGCCAGATCGGTCAACGCCAGGCGCTGCAGTTGGCCGATGGCAGTGAGGTGCTGCTCGACAGCGACAGCGAGATGACCATCAGTTGGCACCTGCGCTCGCGTCAGGTTGTGCTGAAACGAGGGCAGGCACTGTTCCAGATCTCGCCGATGGTGTATCGCCCGTTCCTGGTCGATGCCGGGGGGGCAGGGGTGCGCGTGGTCGGCACCCGCTTCAACGTCAATCGGTATGAACAGGATGTGCAGGTCACCGTGGCTGAGGGTAAGGTAGCTGTCCGAGGGGGCGTCAGCGACACGGTTGCGTTGCTCGAAGCGGGCCAGCAATTGCGCGTGCGAGAGGGTATCCCGGGTCAGGTGACGCGGGTCAACGCCGATGATGTCAGCGCCTGGAAAGACAGCCGCCTGGTGTTTGAAAGTACCCCGCTGGCCGAGGTCATCGCCACGCTGCAGCGCTACCACCGCCAGCCGATCACGCTCATGGACCCGAGTATTGCCCGCTTGCCGGTGTCCGGTGTGTTCGACAGCGACCATGTCGACCGCCTGCTGGCGCTGTTGCCCGACATCCTGCCGGTGAGTGTTTCCACCGCAGCCGATGGTGTGGTGCTGATCAAATCGCGCAACACGAAAAAATAATCGTCGACCGAGGTAGGGTTACGCGGCTGTGCTGGCGGCTATCTCCATGCAACCTTACTTTGTGGAGAATAAAAACGTGAGTCAGCCCTTCCTGCGCCTGTCTTTGCTGACCAGCAGCCTGCTGCTCAGCCAATGGTCGTTGGCGCAATCCGCACCGGTCGATTTCGATGTACCGGCCACCTCGCTGGAGAAGTCCCTCAACGCCGTCGCGCGCCAAGCGTCGGCACAGATCCTGTTCGCCAGTGACATCACTGCCAACAAGACTGCACCCGCGCTGCGGGGCCGCTATACCGTGCAGGAAGCGCTTGAGCGGTTACTGGGCAAGAGCGGGCTGACCGCCCAGGAGCGTGACGAGCACACTTATCTGGTAGTACCGGGCACGTCTGGGGATGTCACCGAAGCTGGTGCTGGCGGAGCTGAAGCGGTGGAGCTGGCGAGCCTGGAGATCAGCTCGTCGCGCCTGAACAGCGATCTGGTGCCGCAAGCCCGGCAGGTCAATGTCATCGAGCGCGAGCAACTGCAGCAGTTGCGCCAGGGTTCCGATGGGCTGGCCACCTTGCTGGCCAAAAGCATTCCCGGTATGGCCGACTCCAGCCGCACCATCACAGATTACGGCCAGACCCTGCGCGGACGTACCATGCTCGTGCTGGTCGATGGCGTTCCGCTCAACACCAACCGCGATTCCTCACGCAACCTGGCGAACATCGACCCGGCGCTGATCGAGCGCATCGAAGTGATCCGTGGCAGCAGCGCTATTTATGGTGCCGGTGCAACCGGTGGCATCATTTCCATCACCACGCGTCCGGCCGGTGGTGAACCGCGTGCGCAGACCACCTTGACCGCCGTATCGCCCCTGAGTGAACTGGACAGTGATGGTCTTGGCGGCCAGTTGCAGCATCACCTGTCCGGCTCTCAGGGCCAGGTCGATTACGCCATGGACTTCGGCGCGCGACACATTGGCGCCTCCTACGACGCCAACGGGCACCGCATCGCGCCAGAGCCCAGCCAGGGCGATCTGTTTGACTCCAATACGTACAACATCGGCGGCAAACTGGGGCTGCGCATCGATGATGTCCAGCGCATCCAGCTGTCTGCCAGCCACTACAACGCCGAGCAGAATTCCGACTATACCTCCGACCCGTCTGTTGCCAAGCTGCCGCCAGGCACGGTGCCAGCGAAGCCGATGTCCGGCCTGTCGCTGGACGAGCAGAACCAGATCAAGAACACGCTGCTCAACCTTGAATACGCGCACTCCGACATTCTCGGCGGCTCCTTGAATGCGCAGCTTTACTACCGGGACTACTTCACCCGTTTCACGCCGTTTGATGCACGGGCGGTGGCTACCCGTGGCCGCAATGTCGATCAGGTGATGCAGAACAGCGAGGTGTACGGTAGCCGGATCACCCTGCGTACTCCGCTCGGCAACGAGGGCAGTACCGAGCTGCTATGGGGTGCCGACTTCAACCAGGAGCGCAGCGACATGCCGATCGACATCTTCGATCCGCGCATCTACGACGCGAGCGGGGGCAGGGTGTTCGACAAGATCGGCAAGCTGACCTACATGCCCGACCTGACCTCACGCAGTGTCGGTGGCTTTGCCCAGCTTCAGCACAAGTTCAATGATCACTGGTCGATGGAAGGCGGCGTGCGTTACGAGTACGCGACCGCCGAATACGATGACTTCATCCCGCTGTCGGAGTCGACCGCCGCGCAGCCGGCCACCGTCCAGGGCGGCGAGGTGCATTACGATTCAGTGCTGTCCAACCTCAGCGTGACCTACTCACCGGTGGCGGGCCAGGAAATCTATGCCGCGTTCAGCCAGGGCTTCCAGTTACCCGATATTGGCGTGCAGCTACGTAATGCCCGCCGCGGGTTCGATATTGACTCTTCGAACCTGGAACCGGTGAAAACCAACAATTACGAGCTGGGCTGGCGCGGCGCAGTGGGTGAGCAGACGCTGGCGTCGCTGGCGCTGTTCTACACCACCTCGAAACTGGGGGATGTGCAGAGCTTCAACAACGGCTTGATCCTGACCCGCACCAAAGAGCGGATCTATGGCGTCGAAGGCAGCGCCGACTGGCTGACCAACGATGAGCGCTGGGGCGCCGGTGGCACCTTTACCTGGATGAAGGGCCGGGAACAGCCGGACGGCGGTGACTGGCAGGACATGACCGGGTATCGCATCCCACCACTCAAGCTGACTGCCTACGTACAGTTCAAACCTAGCGACGCTTGGAGCAACCGCTTACAAGCCACCTATTTCGACGGTGAAGATTATCGTCTGAATGGCGTTGCCAGTTTCGGTCGGCGCGAGGTCGATAGCTACACCACCGTAGACCTGATCAGTCAGTACCAGCTGAGTGAAGACGACCAGGTTAGCGTGGGGGTTCAGAACCTGTTTAACCGGAGTTACTACCCGCTATACAGTCAATTGATGCGCAGCAGTACCAACACCAGTCATTTGCCGGCACCTGGGGCTGTGTTGACGGCGACTTATACGCATCAGTGGTAAAAGGCAGCGAAGCCAGGGATGGCTCTATTCAATCATGCTCAAGTTGAACGTATTCCAGCATTTTCTGACTGCCATCAAGAATGTCACTACAGATCGCTTTGCGAGCTTGCGCGCCATCGCGTTTCTTGAGCGCGTCGAGTACATCCCAGTGATGGTCGATCGCCATGCGCTCGTTGAAGCTTCCATAGGCTCGAGCAATGAGCGGCCCGGTACGCATCCACAAGCCGTCGAGCAGGTTGGCAAGGACCGGCATGTCAGCGATTTGCGTCAAGCTGAAGTGAAACTCGTGATTGAAGGTCAGTGCTGACGCCAGGTCATTGTCTTTAATCGCTGCGAGGTTGTTTTCGATGCAGGTTTCCAGCCGCATCAATTGCTGCGGGGTCGCCAGCGATGCGGCGGTCTCGGCTGCCAATCCTTCGAGCGAGAGACGGATGCTTCTGATCTCCAGGTACTGCTTGGAGGTCAGTACCGGCACACGAATGTCTCTGGGTGTCTTGAGAACCAGCGCCTGCTCCTTGGCCAATTGCAGGATGGCGTCCCGTACAGGCGTGACACTCGTACCCAATTGTTCAGCAAGGTCGCGTATGCGCAGCCGGTCGTTAGGCTGGAAGCGGCCGGTGATCAAAGCTTCCCGGAGCAAGTCATAGATACCGCTGCCAAGGTATGAGTGTTTCAGGTTCTCAATGGGGTAATTCATCGCGTACTCGTGTGCGGCACATGCCCGGCTGGAGAGGGGAGGCTACCGCTAGCGATTATCGAGTAACTCAAACATGTTGCCCACCGTTTACGTGGATTTCTGCGCCATTGATATACGAAGCGCCGTGGGTGCAAAGGAAATGCACCAGTGCGGCGACTTCCTCGGGCTTGCCCATGCGTTTCATCGGGATCGAACGCTCGACTATCAGCTCGGTGCCGGCGGAGAGGATGGAGGTGTCGATTTCCCCCGGAGCGATCGCGTTTACGCGAACACCGTGAGGCCCGAAGTCATGCGCCATTTCGCGAGTCAGGGCGGAAAGCGCCGCTTTCGAACAGGCGTAAGCGACACCTGCAAACGGGTGGACGCGTGACCCGGCAATGGAGGTGACGTTAATAACCGAGCCTCGCGCCGTCTTCAGCTCCTCGAAAAGCCCCCGAGCCAGCAGTGCTGTCGAGAAGATGTTCACATTGAAGACGTTCAGCCATGTCGAATAGTCGGACTCCAGGACCCCTAGTCGCAGCCCATCTGAGCCCTTCGGTGACATGCCGGCGTTGTTCACCAGTGCATCCAGTCGGCCACCGAGCTTTTCCCTGATTTCTGGAAGTCTGCTCTGTACCTCCTCGACGTTCCCGAGGTCGAGGTGAATGTGGTTGGCCAGCCCCTCGGCCCATGGGCAGCCTTCGCCCAGATCCTGTCTTGAAGCGGTAAACACTCTCCAACCCGCGGCGCTGAAATGTTTCACGGTCGCGTGGCCAATGCCCCGACTGGCACCGGTGAGAAGCAAAGTACGTTGATCGGTCATGACGAGATCCCTTTCAGTGGTGAGGATGAGTGTAGATCAAAATATGATGCATCATATTTATTATGTGTTTTAATGGATTTTGTCCCCACCGGGGAAGCGTCACATTTCGATCGATTGCTGCCACTACAAGAAAACTGCCATCCCTTTAAAGCTGCCCACGACCCGTAGCTGACCTGGAGAGACGCATGAATAAGAAAATCGCAGCTGTACTTTTGCTTGGAACACTTGCAGGCCCGCTCAATGCCGCGGAAAAGCTGACCGTGGTGTCCTTTGGCGGAAACAATCGCCAGGCTCAGGAAAAGGCCTTCTACAAACCCTTCACAGCCCAGCACGCCACGACCATCACGGCCGATGACTACAATGGCGAAATGGCCAAGATCAAGGTGATGGCCGACACCGGCAAAACCAGTTGGGATGTTGTCGAGGTCGAATCTCCCGAGCTTATCCGTGGTTGCAGCGAAGGGTTGTTCGAGCCCCTGGACTGGAGCCGGATAGGCAAGAAGGAGGATTTCATTCCGGCTGCAGTGAGCGACTGTGGCGTCGGCATTTTCATCTGGTCGACTGTGCTTACCTACGATCCCAAGAAGCTCGCCGAAAGCCCGCAAGGTTGGGCCGATTTCTGGGACATGAAAAAATATCCCGGTAAGCGCGGCCTTCGTCGCGGAGCGAAATTCACCCTGGAGTTCGCGCTGCTTGCGGACGGAGTAAGCAACCAGGATGTCTACACGCTTCTCGGCACTGAAGCGGGTATTCAGCGCGCTTTCAAAAAGCTCGACGAGATCAAACCCAACATCCAGTGGTGGGATTCCGGCGCGCAGCCGCTGCAATGGCTGGTAGCCGGTGACGTGGTCATGACTTCCGCTTATAACGGTCGTGTCACCTCTGCCCAGGAGGAGGGCCAGTCATTTGCAATGCAATGGAATGGCAGCCTTTACGACCTTGACCACTGGGCGATCGTCAAAGGCTCCAAGAAAAAAGAACTGGCAGAAAGCTTCATCGCATTTGCCAGCGAGCCTGTTCAACAGAAGAATTTCGTCGAAGCCATCCCGTATGGGCCCAGCAACACAAATGCGATGAGCCTGGTAGATAAGCAAGTGGGCGAAAAACTCCCGACTGCACCGGAAAATCTGAAAAACGCCCGGGCTACCGACGCCGAGTTCTGGATCGACCATGGTGAAGATCTGGAGGAGCGATTCAACGCTTGGGTCAATAAGTGATAAATGGCGCCCTGGGAAACCGGGGCGCCATTAGCAAGCCGGATGAGGACGTGAGACATGCCACTTGAAAATTTAGCGGTTGATGACAGCTTACTGGAAGCTGCTCCAGCGCTGGTCACCGATGCGCAAGCGGGCGCGGTGCTCCAGCAGCAATTTGGTTTAAGCGGCAAGCTGGAAAAATTGGGTGGAGAGCGAGACCTGAATTTCCGCGTGATCCTTGAAGACGGCTCATCTCGTTTGTTCAAGCTCTCCCATCCGCTTGAGAACCCCGATGTGGTCGACTTCCACAACCAGGCGATGCGCAGGATCGAGCTTCGAGATCCCGATCTTCCGGTTCAACGCGTGCATCCGTCGCTTGCAGGCCAGTACGCCACCTTTGTCGAGATTGATGGGCAGCGCATGCTGGCCCGGCTCCTGTCTTTTGCAGACGGTATGCCCCTTCACTGCGTGAGTCGCACCACCACGGTGTTTCGCCGAGTCATTGGGCAGTCCATTGCCCGGCTTGATGTAGCGCTGCAAGGTTTCACTCATCCAGCCGCCGGGCATGCGCTGCTCTGGGACATGCAGCATGCCGCGCAGCTGCGACCGCTGCTGATTCACATCGAGCCAGGTCAGGGGCGAAGCCTGGTCGAACAAAGTCTCGAGCTGTACGAATCCGTCGTCTTGCCGCGGATCCCTCAGTTGCGCAAGCAGGTGATTCACAATGACACGAACCCGCACAATATTATCGTCGATGCCAAGCGCCCTGATGTCCTGCGCAGCATCCTGGATTTCGGTGACATGGTGTACGCCCCCTTGGTCAACGAAGTCGCGGTGGCCGCTTCATACCAACTTGGGCAAGACGGCGATGTCCTGGAGCCGGCACTGGATGTCATTGGCGCGTACCACCAACACAATCCGCTTACCCATGACGAGTTGGCGCTGCTGCCGGAGCTGCTGGCTACGCGGTTGGCATTAGCCCTGTGCATCAACTCATGGCGCGCCGAGCTGCATCCTGAGAATCGTCAGTACATCCTGCGAAACGCCCAGCGCGCGTGGGCAAATTTGAATGCAATGGCGTCGCTGTCTCGATCTGAAATTGAAGATCGAATTTCTTCAGCGTGCCTGCGAGAGGTGAAAGCATGAGCATGACCAACGGTTTCACTTCAGAGGACGCAAACCGGCTTTCGCAAACGGAACGACGCTTGATCGAGCGCCGCGAGCGCCTGTTGGGCCCGGCGTACCGTCTTTTCTACGAACGACCGCTGCATACCGTTCGGGGGGAGGGCGTTTGGCTCTTCGATGAGCAGGGGCGTCGTTATCTGGATGCCTACAACAACGTCGCTTCCATCGGTCACTGCCATCCCCGCGTGGTTGAGGCAATGTATCGGCAATCGCTTGTGCTGAACACGCATACCCGCTACCTGCAGGAAGGCATTCTCGACTATGCCGAGCAGTTGTTGGGCACATTCACGGGTGACCTGGATCGCGTCATGTTCACCTGTACCGGCAGCGAAGCGAATGACCTGGCGCTGCGGATCGCCAAGCAGTACACCGGCGGTACCGGCGTGATCATCACCCAGTTTGCCTACCACGGTGTAACGGGAGACATCGCCGAGCTTTCGCCGTCGCTCGGTCGCGCCATGGTGCTCCCGGCGCATGTCCGTACCGTTCGCGCACCTGACGCTTACCGTCTGGGGGCCGAGAACGTTGCGTCGACGTTCGCCGCAGACGTACGTGCCGCGATCGATGACTTGCAAGCCCACGGCATCCGTCCCGCGGCTATTTTGCTGGATGGCATTTTCTCCAGCGACGGCGTCCTGCCTGGGCCGGCGGGCTTTCTCGCTGAAGGTGTGGCGTTGGCCCAGGCAGAAGGCATGCTGTACATCGCAGACGAGGTACAGCCAGGCTTTGCCCGTACCGGTCTGAACATGTGGGGTTTTTCGCGGCATAACGTGCGTCCGGACATTGTCACGCTCGGTAAGCCCATGGGTAATGGCCAGCCGATTGCCGGTATTGTGGGACGCTCCGAGGTAGTCGATGAGTTCGGAAAGAACATGCGCTACTTCAATACGTTTGGCGGCAACCCGGTCTCGTGTGCAGCAGGCCAGGCTGTGCTGGACGTCATAAGGGACGAACATCTGCAGCAGCGATCGCATGACATTGGCGGTTATCTGCTGGATGGCCTGACCAAGCTTGCGCAGCGCCATGAAATGATCGGTGACGTCAGGGGCGCTGGCATGTTCCTCGGTGTTGAGCTGGTCACTGACCGTGCGACGAAGAGCCCCGCAGCCGAGCAGGCGCGCAAGGTGGTCAACGCAATGCGTGAACATGGCGTGCTGATCAGTGCCGCAGGCCCGCTTGAAAACGTGCTGAAGATACGACCGTTATTGGCGTTCACTGAAGAACATGCGGACATTCTTATCGGGGCGGTCGATGTCGCACTGCAGGAAGTTCATTGATGCTCGTTTGTTAGGGGCATAGTCGCGCCAAGCGCTTCCAGCTAAGCTGGGGGCATGGTTCTCCGAGAATGGATTCGATGATGCATCTACCGCTCGCTCTGGGTCTGTTACTTGCCGCTGCCTTGGTCGAAGCGGCTCCGCTGCAGGTGCCCACGCCGACCGAACTCAGGGCCAGGCTCGACAGTCTCAAGCCTGGCCAGTTTCTCTGGTATCCACAGGTCTCGCCGGTGGGACCGGTAACCGTGGTAGTCAGCCTCACCGAGCAACGTGCCTACGTCTATCGCAACGGCATCGCCATCGGCGTCAGCACCGTGAGCAGCGGCAAGGAAGGGCGCGAAACCCCCACCGGGGTATTCAGCATTCTGCAGAAAAAGGTCGAGCATAAATCCAGCCTCTACAACAGCGCGCCGATGCCCTACATGGAGCGTCTGACGTGGGACGGCATTGCCCTGCACGCTGGCCATCTACCTGGCTACCCCGCCTCACATGGTTGCGTGCGCCTACCGCTGGCGTTCGCCAAGAGTCTCTACGAAGTCACCGGTTTCAGCTCGACCACCGTCATCGTTTCCGACACCCATAGTGCACCGGTGGAGGTCTATCACCCCGGTGTGCTCGCGCCTACGGTCAGCGAGGGCAAGGCCCAAGGCCCGCTGGTATTGAGCAACCAACAGTTCTGGAACGATCCGGACCCGACGGCGGGGCCGTTGTCGATCCTGATCAGTCGCGCCGACCTGCGTGCCTACGTGTACCGTGGTGGCCAGTTGATCGGCTCGGCGCCAGCCTCGTCGCTTGAAAGCAGCCAGCATCGCAGTGGCATGGCGGTGTATTCCCTGTTGCAAAAGCCATCCGCTTTGGCACTCGACGCCGCGCTACCATTACGCTGGTCGGTGGTGGGGATGAGCAATCCGGAGTACGGGGATACACCCTATGAACAATTGGGCCAATTGAACATGAATCCGGAATTCCGTCGTCATTTACGCGCGGCGATGGACATCGGTACGACGCTGGTGATCACCGACTGGGCGTCCACCCGGGATACCCGCAGCAATGGAGAATTCACCGTGGTCAGCACCGAAGACAGTGAAGAACCTAAACCATTGGTCAAGAAATGATCGGCAATTCTGGAAAAATCAAGCAGAGTAGTGGACTTTGACTTCGATCCAGCTGATGTTTTCGCTCGGAGAGCGAGCCATAACAACGCCAAGCAACACCGACCACTAGGACTTAACGCCTGTTGACGGCTTCACGAGCGCAGACAGGTCTTTAACAGGATAATCCATGTCGCTGTTCGAACCATTGCGGGGAGCCATCCGGCTTTCAGTGGCCAGTGTTGGCCTGTTTTTCCTGAGCGCCTGGCACACCGCCCAGGCCCAGACGCTGCCTAGCGCTGCCGATCTGCAGCAATTGGCGCCGAACGCCAATCTTTCGACCCTGACCCTGGCACTCACCGCCTACGAGTGCGCCAGTCACAGCGACGCGGATAAATTGCTCACCGTGATCGACTACTCCAAGGCATCGCGTGACAAGCGTCTGTGGGTATTCGACCTGCGCTCGAAGAAACTGTTGTTCGAAGAATGGGTCGCCCATGGCAAGAACAGCGGCGCCGATGTACCGACGACGTTCTCCAACACCCCGAACAGCTACCAATCCTCCATCGGCCTGTATGAAACCGGTCAGACCTACAGCGGCAAGCACGGCCGCTCGCTGCGCCTGCAAGGGCTGGAGCCGGGGTTCAACGACAACAGCATGTCGCGGGCGATTGTCATGCATGCCGCCGCGTATGCCGATCCCAAGGTCGTTGCCGGTCTCGGGCGCCTGGGTCGCAGCCAGGGTTGTCCTGCCGTTCGGCCGGCAATTGCCGGCAAGCTGATCGATTCGCTGCGACGCGGTAGCTATGTGTTCGCCTATTACCCGCAGCAGGACTGGCTGAAAAAATCGCGCTTCCTTAACACGCAGAGCTGTTCGCTGGCCAATCAAGCGCTCGCTCGCAAGTAGTAGCAGTGCCACGTCCCCACCTGCGGCCGGGTGTCGACGCAAGAGAAGGAGGCTGAAGCATTCTCTTGGCCAACTCAGCGCCTGCGGGGGGCTTGCGCGTCCAATCAGCCGCGAACGAACTTCAACAGCTCCTGGTTGATCACCTCGCTATGCGTTGCGCACATCCCGTGCGGGTATTTCTCGAACACTTTGAGGGTGGCATTTTTCAGCAACTTGCTTGATAGCAGCGCGGAGGCGGCAATCGGAACGACCTGGTCGTCGTCTCCGTGCATGACCAGGGTCGGCACGCCGATCGCCCGCAGGTCCTCGGTAAAATCGGTCTGCGAGAAGGCCTTGATGCAGTCATAGTGGGCGTTGGCCGCGCCGGCCATGCCTTGTCGCCACCAGTTGTGGATCAGTCCCTGTGAAACCACAGCGCCCGGGCGGTTGAAGCCGTAGAACGGGCCGCTGGCAACCTCCAGATAGAATTGCGCTCGGTTGGCAGCCAGTTTCCTGCGGAAACCGTCAAAGACCTCGAGGGGAATACCGCCCGGATTCGCCGCGGTCTTCACCATGATCGGCGGCACCGCACCAATCAGCACCAGCTTGGCCACGCGCTTCTGTACTTGTCCATACCGGGCTACATAGCGCGCCGCCTCGCCGCCACCGGTCGAATGACCGATATGCACCGCGTTGCGCAGGTCCAGCTGTTGCACCAGTTCCGCGACGTCCGCCGCGTAGTGGTCCATGTCGTGGCCGTCGCTTACCTGGGAAGAGCGGCCGTGACCGCGCCGGTCATGGGCGATGACCCTATAGCCATGGGCAACGAAGAACAGCGCCTGGCTGTCCCAATCGTCACTGCTCAGGGGCCAGCCATGGTGGAACACGATTGGCTGGGCGCTCTTCGGCCCCCAGTCCTTGTAGAAGATTTCAACGCCCTCTCGGGTGGTCACTTTGCTCATGGTCATGATTCCGTGGTCAGGGGGGGATGAGAGTGCAGCGAAGATCGTCGAGGGTATGGCGGCGAGGGCCGCGACTCCCACGCCGAGCAACAGGAAATCCCGCCTGTCTGGGCTGTGGGGCCCAAGGTTCGTGGTATCGCTCATGGGTAACTCCGCGTCAGTCAGCGGGCTCAGGCGCCATTGAGGCTCCCGTGTCCGCTCAGTAGATGGGGCGGTCCGGTGATCAGCGACCTTCCAGCTTTTTCACCACCTCGTCGGTGGTCACCAGGCCGTTGGCGATGTAGCGGAAGTTGATCAGCGCACTGCCGTAACCGTCGCCGTCAGGCAGCTTCGGCCCGGCGATGGCGTCACGTACGACGACCACCTCGAAACCGCGCTCGAGGAACTCGCGAAGGTGCGACTCGACG
This sequence comes from Pseudomonas sp. GZD-222, assembly GCF_049310525.1. Taxonomy (NCBI): domain Bacteria; kingdom Pseudomonadati; phylum Pseudomonadota; class Gammaproteobacteria; order Pseudomonadales; family Pseudomonadaceae; genus Pseudomonas; species Pseudomonas sp. GZD-222. Next base: position 131,954 of record NZ_JBMOWO010000080.1, on the reverse strand, counting down.
CACAGGTTGGCGGCCATGCCGGCCAGCACAATCTTGTCGATCCGTTGCTTGCGCAGCTGCAGCATCAGGTCGTTGCTCTGCGGGCCATACAACTTGTGCGGCGACGCCACGAGCGTCTTGCCGTCTTCGATGAAAGGCTTGAACTCCGGCATGAAATCGGCGCCCGAGTTGCGGAAACCGTCCAGCGTCAGCGCGCCCTTGCGATCGAAGAGGCCAAGCCTGTGCTGTACGGTCTCGGCTGGTGCCTCGAACGCCCACTTGTGGTCGTGGGGATAGTAGTAGTGCGGCGAGATGGCTACGGTTGCACCGGCTTTCTTGAAGGCCGCGAAAAGTCGTCCCAGGTTCGGGACCAGGTGCTGCTCGGTAACGCTCTCGCCGAAGACCGCCCAGCCCGCGCCCTTTGAACTCATGAAGTCGATCTGCGGGTCGATCACGACCAATGCGGTCCGGCCCATGTCCCATTGGTAGGTTGAGGCCGGAAGCGACGGTTTGACCGGATCGGCGTAGGGCGTCCCGCTGCAGTAGCCGATGCCGGGTGCCATAAGGAGGGCGCCCAGCAGGGTGGCGTAGAGCATGGTTGCGCGATGGGGGCTGTTGAAGGTCATCTGCATATCCTCGTGAAGGGTCGCCGAGCGCAATCAGGCCACCGGGATGGCCGGATCTGCCGCAGCCAGGGCAGTGGCACGGTCGGCGGCCGGTGGGTAGATCCAGACCGTGTTGATTTGGCTCTTGAGTGCCTTGGCTTCGTGCTTGACCAGCTTGAGCTGGCGATCCCAACCCTCGGTGAAGGCCGCTCCCCAGGTACCAAGGTCCAGGCAGGTCACGTACTTCGGCTGGCGGTACGGTGTCGGGTCGATGCCCAGCAGGTCGGCGGCGGCGTTATTGCCGGCATGCCGGCCCAGGGCGATGGCGTGCTGGCAGGACATCACCGAGAAGTTGCCAAGATCATCGGTCGCAGCGTTGGCTACATCGCCAGCCGCGAACACGTAGTCCTGCTGGCAGACCTTGAGGTTGCCATCGACGTGCAGTCGTCCTTGCGGGTCGCGCACGCCGCTCAGGCGCTCGGTAAGCGGGCTGGCACGGAAACCGACCGTCCAGATAACGGTACTGGCCTCGATCCGGGTACCGTCCTCAAGGGTCACGCCGTCGGCATCCACGGAGGACACGCTGGCATCGACGATCCATTCGACGCCCAGGTGTTTCGAGGCCTCGAGGATGGGACCGCGAATTTCGTCACCCAGAACGGCGGCCACCTGGGCGCCACGATCGACGATGACGACCCGGACCTGACTGTCGGCACCCAACACTGCACGCAGGCGCTCGGGCATCTCTGTGGCCGTTTCGATGCCGGTGAAGCCTCCACCGGCGACCACCACTGTATTGCGCGCCGGTGTGAACGGGCGGTTCTTGAGGGACTTGAGATGGTTTTCCAGGCGAACCGCGCCTTCGATCTGGTCCACGTCGAAGGTGTGTTGCTCGATACCGTCCAGGTTCGGGCGATGCAGCTGGCTGCCCGCCGCCAGCACCAGGCGATCATAGCCCAGCGCGACCAGGTCGCCGGCTTCGTCATGGTAGGTAACGGTGCGGTACTGTTCGTTGATGGCCTGGGCAGTGCCCTTGATGAAGCGGATACCTACGGCGTCGAACAGGTCACCCAGCGGGGCGAACATCTTGTGCACATCAGGCTCGTAGAAGCGCGGGCGCATCCGCAGTTCCGCCTGCGGAGCGAGCACGCTGATCTTCACGTCGTTGCGATCATGCATGTCCAGCAGGCGGGCGGCGCTCAAGGCACTCCAGACACCGCCAAAACCCGCGCCGATGATCAGAATATGCTGTTTCATAACGTGCTCCCCGAATAAGAATGATTGAACTTGGAGACTGTCCTTCAAGTCAGTCGCTACGGAAAAATCTTATTCGAGAGTCTTTTTTCGGGCACTTCTACATGAGGATTGAACAACCGCGCCTAGGTCTCGTGGATATATACCAAAGTCTTTTCAGGCGCAGTCGTCATGCAATCCGAGCGCTTGCCCCATGCGTACCAGATCGGCAAAGGTGCGCGCATTCATCTTGCGCATGGCTTGGCCGCGATGGGTCTTCACCGTGATTTCACTCAGCCCCAGGACCCCGGCGATCTGTTTGTTCATTAGCCCGGACACGGCGAGCGCCATGACTGTCCGCTCCCGGCTACTGAGCATTTCATAGCAACTGCGCAGTGCCTGTCTGCCCTGTTCCGTCTCGCGACGTTGGCGGTCTTTGGCAATGGCAAAGGCAACGGCGTCGATCAGGTCCTGGTCACGGAAGGGCTTGGTGAGGAAGTCGATGGCGCCGGCCTTCATGGCGCGCACAGTCATCGCGATATCGCCGTAGCCGGTCATGAAGATGATCGGCACGTGGATGTCGGCCGCGGCGAGGTAACCCTGGAAGTCCAGGCCGCTGGCGCCTTGGAGGCGTACATCGAGGACCATGCAGCCAGGTACATCGGGGCGGGGGAAGGACATGAAGTCGTCCACGCTGGCGAACAACCCGACCCGCAGGCCGATGGAACGCAACAGGCTGCCCACGGACTCTCGGATCATGCTGTCGTCGTCCATGACATAGATGAAGGGTTCGGCGCCGGCGGTACTGCTGTTCATGGGGGGACGGTGTTCCTTGTTGATAGGGGCCGATGGCAGCTCGGTTGGGCAAATCCTAGGGGCAATGCATTCGACCGCCAATGCCAAATACCCCTTGGTTATTGCCAGCACACCGGTGCGGGCGTCCCCATGTTCAACTGGCGCGGGAGAAGCGGCTGCGGTAATCCCGCGGAGAGATGGAGAGATTGCGCTGGAAGGTAGTGCGCATGCGCTCCTCGTCACCGAAGCCACAGAGATAGGCGATCCGGTCGATATTTCGGCGTGAGTTCTCCAGCATCCGCCGAGCCGCCTCCAGACGAAACAGTTCCAGCGCCTTGCCGGGGGTACGGCCGGTTTTCAGCTTGTAGACCCGGGAGAAGTTGCGCGGGCTCATCTGCACCTGCTGGGCAAGGTCCTCCACCGTAAGCTTTTCATCGCCCAGGTTTTCCATCATCCACAGGTGCAGGCCATCGAACACGGCCGCATCGCGAGACTGGCTCTGCAGCAGCGTGCTGTACTGGGCCTGGCCGCCGGGGCGCTTGAGGTACACCACCAGTTGCCGGGCCACATACATGGACACCTCCCGACCGCAATCACCCTCGACCATGGCCAGGGCCAGGTCGATCCCGGCGGTCACCCCGGCGGAGGTCCATATCTGGTCCTGCTGGATGAAGATGGCATCGTCGTCCACCTCGACTTCGGGAAACCGTGCGCGCAGGTCTTCGCACATGGCCCAGTGGGTGGCAGCACGGCGGCCGTCGAGCAGGCCGGCCTTGGCCAGCAGGAAGGCGCCGCTACAGACCGAGGCAATTCGCCGTGCCCGGCCAGCGGCACCGCGAAGCCAGTCCACCAGCGGCTGGTAGTCGTCGAGGGTCTTGCAGATATCGGGAGCGCCGGGAACGATGAGCGTGTCCACCGGTTGGTCTGGCGACTGCTCGAGGGGGAGTGTATCCACGAACATGCCTTCCACCGTCTCGATCAACCCGCCTTCCAGGCTGCAGGTGTGCAACCGGTAGCCTGGCAGCCCCCGTTTCACCATGGCCCTGGAAGCCGCCCAAAACACGGTTTGGGCACCGCTGAGGTCCAGTAGTGCCATTTTCGGATAGACCACGCAGACCACCAGTCGAGGCTGGTTCGCGGGCTGAAGCGAAGACTCGAGGCTGGGCATGTTCATAGGCCTGCCATGGTCGGACTCGCGAAGAGAACTGCAATTTTATCATTGATCGGCGACACCGACAGCCGCGCTTGCGAATTCGGCATCGGGGGCCAGCACATGACGTATCCTCGCAACCAGCAGCCGGCAGGCCTCTCGGGTGTCCTCCAGCCGAAGGCTATCGGGCCATTCGCCAGTGATCGAAGCGCCCTCCAGCAACCGGTTGAGGCAATCTGCCAAACGCTCCAGTTCTTCGAGATCCCGTAGTACCTGGGCAATACAATCGGAGAATCCAAGGGACGCGATGTTGTCGAAAACCAGCGTGTTGGCACAAGGCAGATAGCCGCCCAGCCCGGTAATGGGATGGGCAAGCCGGGAAAGCTGGCTGGCCGCCATGAGTGCCATGCTACGCAGTACTTTGCGCAGGGCTCTAAAGCTGAAGCGGCGCAAAAGCCATTGGGCCAGCTGCAGATTACAGTGCAGCTGGGCAGTGAGCATGTACTGCTGCTGAAGCAGCACCACCAGCTCTATCCGGGTGGCGACCGACATCGCCCCGGCGAGACTGTCAATGGCATGGTTCATGACGTTCATTCCTCTGCACCCGTTGACCGACGCCCCTCCACAGGCAGGGCGAGCGTTGCTCAGTGAAGACACTCCAGCGCTCGGCAATCACGATAAGCCTTCGGATACTCAGGAGCACTTCTACCTGAAGTTGGTGAGTTCATACCCTCGCCTGGTGTCTTGATACTTTGGTTCAACGTCGTCGAAGGGCGGACTCAACACAGATAAGAAGCTTGTCGGCCTCGAACGGCTTGGGCAGCAGGCAGGCGACCAGCGCCGGACAAAGATTACCGATGAGCGACGGTGCCTCGGGGTATGCGGTGATGAATACCGTTGGCAGGCGTAACCCCAGCAGCACCAGCCGGTCATGGAGTTCAAAACCGCTCATACCTGGCATTTGGATATCCGAAATCAGACAGTGGGCTTGGCAAGGGCCATCGGAACTCAGGAAGTCCTGGGCATCGCTATAGGTTCGCGCGCGGTATCCGCTGGATCTCAATAAGGTAGCCAATGCCGCACGAAAAGATTCGTCGTCATCCACGATTGCAATAACGGCCGAGTTGCGGGTTTTAGTTTCCGGCATTTTGCGGGGCTCACGACGGCGTCTTCGTTCCTTTCACGATACGCGCTCCTGTCCGCTGGCAAATGACACCTAGGTATTGCTGGCGCATGGGTCGACGCGAACAGGACGCCCACGGTTCGTGGCAGAAATTCCGGGATGGTTGTCCTAGCCGCTGACTTCCCAGGCGCGATAGCCTCACCGCAGACCTTGCCGACGCCCTGAAAGGCTGCGCAGACAAGCAACCACAGGGGGTACTTGCAACGATGGGTAATAGGCTGCAGACACTGTGGGACGATGGAGAGCGCGCGTTATCTCGAGAGCAGGGAATGGGGCAAGGGGCTGCCGTGATCGACATCCGCTGCCTGATGAATACCAATATCATTGGCATCGTGCTGTGGCGCAACGATGGCGAGATCACCGAGGCCAATGATGCGTTCCTGCGCATGGTGGGTTATCGGAGGGAGGATGTAGCCTTCGGCAGCATGAGCTGGCGGGATCTGACACCCGCGGAACTGTTCGAGGAGACCGAGCAGGCCATGCTAGAGGCGGTCAGGGTCGGCTGGGCGCAGCCTTTCGAGAAGGAGTACGTGCGCAAGGGTGGCGGTCGGTTGCCGGTGATTGTCGGTGTAGCCACCCTCGATGCCAGCCGCCGGGAGGGTGTGGCGTGCGTCCTTGATCTTACCGAGCGAAAGCAGGCCGAAGAGAAGGTGCGTGAAGGCGAGCGGCGTTATCGTGAAGTGCAGACGGAACTGGCTCATGCCAATCGCGTAGCCACCATGGGGCAACTCGCCGCCTCAATTGCCCATGAAGTCAACCAGCCCATCGGCGCTACCGTCACCAACGCCCATGCCGCGCAGCGCTGGCTGGCGGCCCAGCCACCTAACCTGGAGGAGGTGGGACTGGTGCTCGGCAACATCATTCGGGACGCCAACCGCGCGGCAGATGTGCTGGGCCGGATTCGCGGAATGATCCGCAAGACGCCGCAGCAGAAAGAGCCGGTGGACATCAACGAGGCAATCCGCGAAATGGTCGAGTTCACCCATTGCGCAACCTGCAAGCATGGTGCTCAGGTGCATATGCAACTGGCGGATGCCTTACCCCTGGTAGAGGGTGATCGGGTGGAGCTGCAGCAGGTGCTGCTCAACCTCATCCTCAATGCGTTGGAAGCAATGGATGACGTTGAGGAAGGGGGTAGGGTGTTGTGGATCGGTACAGCGCTGAATAGCGAGGGCTGTGTGCAGGTGAGGGTGGTCGACTCGGGGCCGGGGTTCGCCTCGGGGTCGGCCGATCAAGCACTTGAGCCATTCTATAGCACCAAACCGTCTGGCTTGGGCATGGGGTTGTCTATCTGTCGAACCATCATCGAGAGCCATTGTGGACGGTTGTGGGTCAGCGCCAATGAACCGAGGGGGGCGGTAGTGCAATTTACGCTGCCGACACTGTAGGACCTGCCTTTATCACGGGATGCAAGACCTGCGAGAGGGGCTTCATTTCTGCGACACCTGCACTTTCGGCGCACACGCCGGGGTGTACGGCGAATAGCGGAAGGGGAAATTTCCTCTTCGTCGTTATTTATTTAGGAAAAATAATGGCACCGGTGGTCCGGTATAAGCTTCGTTCAAACTTATGACGCGCATACTCCAAGCAGCTCAGAAACTCTGAGCAATTGAGAGGTAGGTATGACCATCGAAAAGAATGGAAATGGAAATATTCCTCAAGGCACTGAAAAACAGGATGAGAAGGAGCTTTCATCTAGTGCCAAAGGCCATCAGTTAAAACATCAACCTGAAGAGCAGGACGACAACCTCGGCTACACGCCTGACGAGCCTGAAAAGACTCATGGAAATAACCGTATCACGTTCATCGCTGCCTCAAATGCGGAGCGATACAGTTACGAGAGGGCTCCATCGCCCAAGCGGCGTGATCATTAGGCAACTTAGCCATATTCCTGATCTTAGTTCACTGCAGCTTTGAATAGTGTCGTGTTCCAAGGATATGACGCCTGAGTCAGCGTCACACTGACAAAGCGCTGTAGCACAAGCACGAAACCGCCTCCAGCCCCTTGCGGTCGACGATTGTAATCTCACCTCTGGTGTAGTGAATCAGCCCCTGATGCTGCAGCAACCCGGCCGCTAGCGTCACGCCGCTGCGACGTACCCCCAACATGTTTGCCAAACATTCGTGGGTGAAGTGGAAGTGGTCGCAATGGACGCGGTCGTGGGTCATCAACAACCAGCGCGCCAAGCGTTGTTCAATGTCGTGAAAATGAATGCACGCCGCAGACTGGGCCAACTGCATGACCTGCAGATGCAGATAGTGATTGAGGGTGGTGCGTAGCTCGGGAATTTCACTCAGCGCGGCTTGCAACTGCACACGGCTCAGGCGTAAGCAACTGCCGGGACTATGCACCGAAGCCTGCATTGGCGCGCTCGACACACCCAGAACCAGGCTGGCACCCAGCATACCTTCGTTGCCAACAAGGCTCATCTCCAGAGGCTGGTGGTCGGGTAGGGTCGCCATCAGGCAGATGACAGCACTGCGTGGGAAGTAGGCGTGTTCAATCGCGTGCCCGGATACATACAACACACTACCGTGCGACAGTTCAATGCAATCGCTTTGAGCGCCGATCCTGTCGCGCTCCGTTGGCGACAGGCGCAGAAGCAATTGGTTTTCTATCGTGCTAGGTCGGTTGACTGACACGTGCAATTCCTGTGGCACCGAGAACTTTGGGCTGGGTGACGACAAGTACCTTGCCGCCCTTTAGCAATAGTGTGAAGGCTGCAGGGTCATGAGTCTGTTCGCTAGAGCACCTAGTTGGCCAGTCCGCCAGAGGAGGGGCGTGGGGGTAAATAGGGCAGCAGACGCTCGGTTTCCTTCTTCACAACGGCATAGCATTCGCAACTGAGTTGTTCCAGGTGGGCCCTGTCCAGCACCTTGATATGTCCGCGACTGTATTCGATCACACCCAGGCGCTGCAGCTTGCCTGCCGCGTCGGTTACCCCTTCGCGGCGAACTCCGAGCATGTTGGCGATCAGTTCCTGGGTCATGCACAGTTGATCGCCTTGCAGACGGTCCAATGACAACAGCAACCAACGACACAGTTGCTGGTCGATGGAGTGATGGCGGTTGCAGACCGCGGTCTGCGCCATTTGGGTGATCAGCGCCTGGGTGTAGCGCAACATCAACAGCAGCATCTCGCCATGACGATTGAACTCGTCCTTGAGGCGTTGCCCCGGCAAGCGGTAGGCATATCCGGCACTTTGCACAATGGCGCGACTTGGCGTGCTTTCACCGCCCATGAACACCGCGATGCCGATCAGCCCCTCATTGCCCACCACGGAGATCTCCGCTGAAGCACCGTTTTCCATGACATACAGCAGAGAGACGATGGAGTCGGTAGGAAAGTAGACGTGGCGTAAGGCATCGCCGGACTCGTAGAGCACTTTGCCCAAAGGCAGGGGCGCCAGCTCCAGGTGCGGTCGCAGGCGCTCCAGCGCTGGCAGGGAGAGGGCTGCCAGCAGGTGGTTGTGGCGTGGCTCAGGTGCAGCAGACATATTCACCACCCTGCGAGATTCAGTTGGCTGACAGCCCAAGACTACTCCAATGCCGGTAGTGACGTTATCGCGTCGGACGGATCGTTCCCCCTAAGCGGTCTGGCGCACCGACTCGCAGGCACCGATCAACGATGATCCAGAGGATACGTAACCTTTGTTGCGGTGAGCTCTGGAGATCATCATGAACAGACACAATGACCCGAATCTGGTCCAGGGGCCAGGCAAACCGCTTGCCCGCCACCCCCAATCCCTGCCGATTCCCGGCGAGCATGTATTCAATCGCGGGCAATCGGCCAATGAGGCGCTGCGCTCCACCCAGAGCGGCAATGAACCACCTCGTCGTGAGCGGCCACGGCCATGAGCCACGATTGGGACACGCCGATGAACCCATACTATTTCGTCATCGCTAGGGACACCGGTAATGTGATTCGGGTGATCCAGCGCGACAGCCGCCCGGCCAACACCCGCACGCTGATCCACCGTAGCGCATCGATATGGCACCGTGACCGTTACGCGGACTTCTTTGCCTCCGGAAAAAATCTTATCCACGCCTCCCAGGTGCTGGAGGATTTCAACAGCAGTGAGCTACAGACCTAAGGCACCGGTAACGCGCACCCCTCATACTGGGCAATCACCCGATGTTGCTGGCCATCATCCTGCAACTGCAGGCATGGCTCGGTGAGCATTATTCCATCAAGGCTCAGCCTCAGATCGTCGCCTTCGCCGTTGATTACCTCGATGTGATAGTACGCAGTGCCGAAGCGGTAATGGAGGGTGTAGCCAGGCCAGTCAGCCGGCAACAGCGGCTGAATACGCAAGGAATCGCCAGTACGCTGTAGTCCGAGCAGATCCTCCACGATCAGTCGGTACATCCAGCCTGCCGAACCCGTGTACCAGCTCCAGCCACCTCGCCCTGCGTGCGGTGGCACGGCATAGACATCGGCGGCCATCACGTAGGGCTCGACCTTATAGGTGTCGATCAACCCTGCAGTGCCCTGGCGAACCGGATTGATCAGGCGCAACAGCTCCCAGGCCTTGGCCCTGTCGCCCAGACGGGCGAAGGCCATGCTGGCCCACACCGCGGCGTGGCTGTATTGCCCGCCATTCTCGCGGACACCCGGTACATAGCCCTTGATGTAACCTGGGTCGAGCGTGCCACTGTCGAAGGGCGGATCCAGTAGTTGCACAATACCGATATCGCGGCGTACCAGGTAACGGTCCACGGCGCTCATGGCCATGCGGCTGCGTTGCACCGGGGCGGCGCGGGACAGCACAGCCCAGCTTTGGGCGATGGAGTCGATCCGGCATTCCTCGTTGCTCGCCGAGCCCAGCAGCTGGCCGTCATCGAACCAGGCGCGGCGGTACCAACCGCCATCCCAGGCATGCGTTTCGAGGTTGCTGGCCAGGCTTGCCGCCTGCCGGGTGCAGTGCATTGCGAATTCACTGTCACCGTGGCGCTGGGCGGCACCGGCGAATTGCTGCAGTACCTCTATGCCGAAGAATCCCAGCCAGACACTTTCGCCCAGCCCTTGTTCACCCACCCGATTCATGCCGTCGTTCCAGTCGCCACTGCCAATCAGCGGCAAGCCATGGCGCCCGCATTTGAGCCCCTGGCCCAGGGCGCGCTGACAATGTTGGTAGAGGCTCTCGACTAACGGCGAGCGCCCGGGCAAATCGTAGTAGGACTCTTCGCCAGCATTGAGCAAACGGCCTTCGAGATAGCTCACCTGTTCGTCCAGCACGCTGCTGTCGCCGGTAATCTGCAGGTAACGGCTGGTGGCCAGCGGCAGCCACAGCAGGTCATCGGAGCAGCGGGTGCGCACCCCGCGCTGCAGCGGTGGATGCCACCAGTGCTGCACGTCGCCTTCGGCATACTGATGGGCGGCGCACACCAGCAAGTGCTGACGCGCGCTAGCAGGATCGGCGTAGAGCATGGCCATGCTGTCTTGCAACTGGTCACGAAAGCCGATGGCGCCACCCGATTGATAGAAGCCACTGCGTGCCTGGAAGCGGCAGGCAATCACCTGGTACATCAACCAGCCGTTGGTGAGGACGTCCAGCGCTGGCTCCGGCGTTTCGATGCGCACGCGGTCCAGGGTATGGCGCCAGTGTGCGCGTACCCGTTCCAGTTCCACAGTTGCCGCTCTTAGCCCGCGGTACTGCTGGACACGGCGGGTGGCGGCGGTAGCGTCCTGTTCGGCACCTAGACGGAACACCACTTCACGGCATTCGCCATCTTCCAGCATCAGGCCGACCTGCAGTGCTGCGCAGGGGTCCAACCCGCCACCGGTACGGCCAGACAAGCGCGCCCGGCGCAAGGCGGCTGGCGAATGCAACGTGCCGTTGCGTCCCAGGAACTCACTGCGGTCGCAGGTGATACTGCGGTAGGGCAAATCGCTGTCGAGAAACGCCACTCGCTCGGAAAACTCGATGGAATAGGCGTTGCGTGCAAACAGGGCACCGCTGAAAGGGTCCGCTTCGCTGACCACGTGCATGGCCGACTTGCTGCGCAGGTCGCCCAGTACCCACTCGACAAAGCAGGTTGCCGACAGCCGCCGTGGCCGCCCGCTGCTGTTGGTGACCTTGAGTCGGGAGAATTTGACCGGCGCGTCCAGCGCGACAAAAACCCACAGCTCGCAGCTCAAACCGTCGTCGACATATTCGAAGACGCTGTAGCCAAAGCCGTGACGGGTGCGATAAGTGCCCGGGCCCGGGCAGGGTTGCGGGGTGGGTGACCAGTATTGACCGCTGTCCTCGTCACGCAGGTACAAGGCTTCACCACTGGGATCGCTTACCGGGTCGTTGTGCCAGGGCGTGAGTCGGAACTCGTGGGCATTCTCGCTCCACGTGTAGGCACTGCCAGCCTCCGACACGATGCTGCCGAACTGCGGATTGGCCAGCACATTGATCCACGGCGCTGGCGTTGGCCGACCGGGGATGTGGGACATGATGTACTCGCTGCCATCGGCACTGAAACCGCCATAGGGATTGGCGAGTTGCAGGGCCGGCTGGCGTACTTGTCCGGGCATTGTATTGGGTGGCGCACTGTAGGTGGGGCTGGGTTCGAACGCCGCCAGCGAGGGTTCGGCGCGGTGCCGGTGCAATTGTTCGGCAAGGCTGCCGTGGCTGTCGCTGAGCACCAGCCGCGCCGCCGCGAGCATCAAGGTGCGGTCTTCGCTGGACAACTGCTGTGCCGGGCGTACGAACAAGCCGCCGGGGCGGTCGAGCAGGCCGGCTTCGCTGCCAGAGGTCACTACGCCCATGATCAGCTCCTGCAGTTGCTGGCGGTAGCCGGCCTGGTCTTCGTTCCAGATCACCAGGTCGACCACCAGACCTTTTTGCCGCCAGTAGGCATGGGCGTTGACCATTTGTTTGACCAACTGGATATTGCCGGGGTCGCTGATCTGCACCAGCACAATCGGCAGATCGCCGGAAATCGCCTGGCCCCAGAGGCCGGACTGATTGCGTCGGTTGCTGGCCAGCAGTGTGCTGTTAGCACGCAGGGTGGCGTTGGCGTAGATCACCGAGGCGGCCATTTGCTCGAACAGCCGCGCATCGACCAGAGAACCGTTGAGCTGACGCAGCAGCACCTGGCTGTGGGTCCACGCGAGGTCGAAGACCCGGTCGGCCAGATGACGGTCGCGGTACTTGGCAATTTGCTGCAGGCAGGCTTCACGGCTGCCGGCTACACCGGTGACCAGGTCGATGGTCGCCGTTTGCCCGGGCTCCAGGCTGATGCGACAACGGATCGAGACAATCGGGTCGAGCACCGCACCGGCGCTGTTACTAAGCTGGACCAGATCTGGCGCCAGCGCCGCCGGGGCGACCAGGGTACGGCCGCGGCCGATGAAGCGGGCGCGATCGGTTTCATAGGAAATGGCATCAATGTCGACACCATGGGCGGCCAGCAGATGACACATCCACGGCGCGGGTTCTTGCTGCGAGCGCGGGCGTCGGCTACACACGATGGCCTGCAACGCCGGTAGCAGTTCGGTCTGTACAAACAGCTTGCTGAAGGCCGGGTGCAGCGCGTCGCTGATGGCTGGCGCCAGTACCACCTCGGCGTAACTGGTCAGCTCCAGGGTGCGGCGACTGTCATCATGATTGGTCAGATGCAGGCGGCGCAGCTCGATGTCGTCTTCGGGGGATACGACGATCTCAGTGTGGCAATCGAAGTCCAGCTCACGCACCTTGAACTCTGCCCGGGCATCACTAAACACCGCTTCCTGGCTCTTGGGCTTGTGCAGAGTCGGTTGATGGGCGGTAGACCAGTAGGCGCCGCTGGCCACGTCGCGCAGGTAACAGAATATTCCCAGGTTGTCGCAGGCGATATCCTCACGCCAGCGTGTCACCGCCAGGTCGTTGCAACGGCTGTAGCCACCACCAGCGTTGTTGACCATCACATGGTAGCGGCCATTGGACAGTAACTGCACCGCCGGGCGCCGCCGATCCGGCTCTGTGAACACGCGCAAACGGCTTTCGTTGGCCTTGACCGCCTCGTCGCTGGGCGGCGCCTCGGAGGCATGCAGGTATTGCGCTGCGGTTTTTGGCACGCGCTCCTGCAGCAACAGCACACTGGCCTGAAACTGCGGATCGGATTCAAAGCGGCGCTGCATCGGCCTGTCCAACAGCAGCGAGGTCAGGGCGAGGAAGCTCATGCCCTGGTGATGAGCCATGAACGAGCGCACGATCACCGCACTTTGTCCCGGTGGCAGCCGTGCTTCACTGTAGTCCACCGCCTCGTAAAGTCCGAAACGTCCGCCCAAGCCCTGTGCCGCCAGGCGCTGCAGGTTATCGCAGGCCGCAGCCGGTGCCACCATCAGGGCCAAAGCGCTGGCGTAAGGGGCTACCACCCGGTCTTCTCCCAGGCCACGCTTCAGGCCCAGGCCCGGCACCCCAAAGGCCCGGTACTGATAATTGAAATGGGTATCGAGGGCGTTATAAGCCGACTCGGACACTCCCCACGCAATACCCAACTGATTGCCATAATCGATCTGCCGGGTGACGGCGGCCTGGCAGGTCTGATCGAGCAGGGTGCCTTCATAGCTGGGCATCACCAGCATGGGCATCAGGTACTCAAACATCGAGCCCGACCAGGACAGCAGCACCGGCACCCCGGCATTGCTGGTGAGCAAGCGGCCGAGGGCAAACCAGCTGTCCTGGGGCACTTGGCCCAGGGCGATCAGCACAAAGTTGGTCAGGCGCATCTCTGAGGCGAGCAAGTCATAGCAGGCGGCATCGAGGCGATGCTCGTCGGCGTTGTAGCCGATCACGAATAGATCGCGCTGGGTGTCATACAGGAATCTGAAGTCCATCTGCGCAATTTCAGCAATCCGGCCGGCCAGGCGCGAGCAGGTCGCTATACGTTCCTGGGCTAGCGCTTTGACAGCTGCAACAGCCGGCTGGTCGGCTGCCAGCCAATCGCAGAGTTCCAGTTGCGCCAACTGCCGCCAGCTCTGTGGCGTTTGCAGGGCAGGATCATTGCCAGATGGCAGCGCAAAGCGCAGGACTTCGGCTTGCATATCCAGACACTGCGCGAGCACGGCCTGGCGCCAGTAATCTGCTTCGCTGTTCGCTGTGGGGTCAATGGGCACGGGACTGGACACCGCGACGGCACGCTGCAGCAACTCTAGTAACTGCGCTGTGTGAGCCGGCGAGTTGGCCGGCAGTTGCTGCAGTTGCAAGGTGTCGTGGTACAGCGACTGCACCTCGCCAGCGTTCACGCCTTCGTCGTTCAGGGTGTGCAGCCAGACGTCCAGCGCATCCAGAAGTCCGTGTGTCAGCCGTCTGTCGAGCAAGGGTGCATCGGCCAGCGCCAGCAAGCCAGGTTTCAACGTCAGCAGCAGACCCACCAGGTTTCCGCTGTCCACGGTCGACACGTACAAGGGTGACAGTGGCTTCAGGGTCTGGGTGTCGTACCAGTTGTAAAAGTGGCCCTGGTAGCGCGCCAGGCGGCTCATGCTGTCGAGCATCAGCGTAAGGCGGTCAAGCAACCGCTCGGCACTGAGGTAGCCGAAATCCTGCGCGGCCAGGTGCGAGAGCAAGGCCATGCCCATGTTGGTCGGCGAGGTACGGTGGGCGACGCTGGCATAGGGCGCCTCCTGGAAGTTATCGGGCGGCAGCCAGTTATCGTCGGGGCGCAGATACTGATCGAAAAAAGCCCAGTTGCGGCGCGCCAGGCGATGCAGGAAAGCCAGATCCGTAGTCGAAGGATTGAAATCGACGCCAGCGCTTGTGCGACTGAGCCACCAGGCGAGTGCCGGGCTGGCCAGCCATAACAACAGAATCGGCGCGGCGAGCACCAGCACCAGCGCTTTGAACGACAACAGGCCGGCTAGCAGCAGCGCAAGCGCCGGCGCAATCCACAGGCTTCGGTACAAGCCATACAGGTCGTTGACACTGCTGCGCTCAACTTCGCGCGACGGGCTCCACTGCAGCAACCGCCGCTTGCTGACAAACATACGCCAGAGGGTGCGGGCGACCGCATCCAGGCTGTAATAGGCTTCGAACGGTAACCACGCCAGGGAAAGGCCAGCGCGAAGAAAATGCAGGCCCGAACTGCGCAATACCGCCGCCAGGTGCTGGTGCAGGGGCACTTCCAGCGTTCTTGCGCGTAGCTCCAACAGCGAGCTCAGGAGCGGCTGGACCAGTAACAGCACCAGCACCGCGAGCATCCACAGCAACGGTGCCGATGACGCCAGCCAGCCCCACAGCAGCACCGATAGAAAAGCCGCCGACTCAAGGCTACGGCGCAAGTTGTCAAAGATTTTCCAGCGCGAGAGGGCGCTCAGGCGCTGGCATGTCTGCCCGTCAGCCGCCGGTGCCGTCCACGGCAGCAACCAGGGTAGCAATTGCCAGTCGCCGCGTATCCAGCGGTGGCGGCGTTTGACGTCTGCGCTGAAATGCGCCGGATACTCCTCGAACAACTCGACATCGCTGAGCAACCCGGAGCGGGCATAGCAGCCCTCGATCAGGTCATGACTGAGAATGCGGTTTTCGGCAAAGCACCCGTCCAGCGCCTGTTCAAACGCGTCCACGCTGTAGATGCCCTTGCCAATGAACGAGCCCTGCAGAAACAGGTCCTGATAAACGTCAGAAACTGCACGCGTGTAGGGGTCGACGCCGGCATCGCTGCCGAATAACCGGGCATAGGCCGAGCGCGAGGCGCTGGGCAGACTGATGCCCACCCGCGGCTGCAAAATGGCGTAACCCGCGCTGATACGCCCCGTTTGCGCATTTGAACGCGGGCGGTTCAACGGGTGTTGCAAGGCGCCGATGAACTGCCGCGCCGCATCACGAGGCAGCTGGGTATCGGTGTCCAAGGTGATTACGTACTGAACGTCGCGTAGTTTGCCGACATCCCCGACGATCCGCATAAAGCGATCCTGGCCCCGGCTGCGTAACAAGGCATTGAGCTCGGCGAGCTTGCCGCGTTTGCGTTCGTAGCCCATCCACACCTGTTCCGCAGCGTTCCAGCGTCGCGGGCGATGCAACAGGAAAAACCGTTCGGCCCCGTCAGCCGAATACTTATGGTTCAAAGCTGCGACCCGCTCGGCAGCCAGCTGCAGCAAAGCCTCATCCTCGGGCAGCGACTCCTGTGCAGCGTCTATGAAATCGCTGAGGAGCGCGAAGTGCAGGTGCTCGTCGCGGTTGGCCAGAAAGCGTACCTCCAGCCCTTCAACCAGCTCCTCGACATCACGGGTGCTGGCCATCAGGCAAGGGATTGCAACCAGGCTGCGGGCCTGGGCAGGAATCCCTTGCCGATAGTCCAGACGCGGCAGAAAGCAAGGCACAACGGTCAGCGTTACCAGCCAGTTGACCAGGCCGATTGCCAGGCGGCTGGTCATCAGCAGTATCGGTATGGCCAGCCCTGCCAGAACGGGTATGGACCAGCCATCATCGTAGATCGCCTGGAGGAAGACCCCGGCAAAGATCAACGAGAGCAGCAGCACCGGCCCCAGGTAGAACGTCAGGGGTGCTTTGCGCAACAGCCGTTGCCAGCGTTCGCCAAGCGACACTGTTGCTGTCAGGCGCTGTTCCAGCAGTGCCAGCCCCGGACCGATCAGGTAGAAGCCTACATGGTCTGCTGGCTCCTCCAGGGCGGCGGGGGAACTGGCCAGCTCGATGGCGATATGGGCGATGTCCGCTTCGCTGTGCGTGCAGTGACGTGCCAGGCGTTCGACAACATGGCGGTAATGATCGCGGCTGGCAAAATCCATGGCTGGATAGACCGCTGCCGGGTCCTGGCTGAGGGTCCGTTCGACATGGCTCATGCGCTCGACGAACTCCCGCCAGTCGCTGGTCGACAGCATGCGCAGACTACCGATGCTGTTGCTGATCGATACCTGGTCCGCCGCCTGCTGCTGCGCATCGAGTTGTACTTGACGTTCGATACTGAGCCCGGATTCGGCGAGCATCTGCTCGATCCACGCCAGTGGCTGGCTGAGTGTCGCACTCTGGCCCTGAAGGCGCCTGGCCAGCTCGGCGACGAAGCCAGCGGTCATCGGCGGCTCGGAGCGGGCCATGTCAGCGACCACCAACACCACATTCTTGACGTCGCGCTCAGCGATTTCGCTCAGACGATCGGCCCAGTCGTTAGCCAGGTTGCGGTCGCCCCAGTTGGCCATGACCCGCGCGGCGACGCGCCGCAGGTTCTCGATCAGTGCCAGGCGCAACATGATCGGAATCGCCCACAACTCGCCCAGGGTCAGTGGGGTTACCGTTTGATAGGACTCGACGAAGCGGCTCAGGCTCTCGCCATCGACGCGGCCATCACCATGGGCGATGGTCTCCAGGGCGATGTCGTAAACGCGGGGCAAGTTGCTGGACGGACCGTTGGCCAAGCGCGGTAGTTCGCGGCTGTAGCCGGCCGGCAAATGCGTCTTGGCAATGCGGATGTGCGCTTCGACCAGGTAGTAATTGTCCAGCAGCCATTCTGCCGCCGGCGTCACCCTGCCTGAGTTGGGCAGCACACTGGCGAACGCGGCACAAGTCGTGGCGAGGGTAGCTTCGTTGTCCGCCAAACGGGCGAGGAGGGTATCGGCGGCAGACAACGGACTGAGCCGGTGTTGGCCGGCCAGGAAGGTCCCATGCTCGGCCATCTGTTCGGCGCTGAACAACTCTGAGCGCAGCAGGCTTTCGTACTCGAACCGGCGGGGTCTGGAGTGCCAGCGACGCAGGAGGGTCGGCAGCCGTTGAAACGAAGCAAGTGCGCGGTGCCAAGGGTTATCCATAGTGTCCTTGCTGAACGTAGTCGGGCTGGAAAGTCAGTTTGACGATGCCTGGCGCCGGGGTCTGTTCGGTAGCGAACAGACTTGTTGCACCTTTGGCCTCACCCTAGAAACTGTCATTTACAGTCAGCCGGCAGACGCCGGTGCCGGAGTGCGTCATGAAACAGTCACTGAGGCCCTTTCTTGCCATCGCGCTGATGGCTCTTTCGCTGCTTGTCGTGGGACTGCAAAACACCGCCAGTGCCGCCACTGCAGACGATCTGAACAAAGACGCTCAGCAGGCGTTGCAGATTCTCTACAAGGCCTATCCGTTGGCCGAGAACATGTCACGCAGCGCCAAAGCCGTGCTGGTTTTCCCTAAGGTCATCAAGGCCGGACTGGTGTTTGGTGGAAGCTATGGGGAAGGGGTGTTGTACAAGGGCAAGAACGTGGCTGGCTATTACAACTCGGTCACAGGCTCCTGGGGCTTGCAAGCCGGGGCCCAGTCCTATGCGTATGCCGTGTTTTTGATGACCGATAATGCTCTGAAGTATGTTCAGGACAGCAAAGGCTGGGAGATAGGCGTTGGCCCGACGGTGGTGCTGGTGGACCAAGGCGCAGCGAAAAACCTTTCGACTTCGACGCTCAAGCATGACGCCTATGCTTTTGTCTTCGACCAGCAAGGGCTGATGGCGGGGATCAGTATCGAAGGCACGAAGATCTCGTTGATAAAACGGTAGATTCTCCAGACAGAGGATGCTTGAAACTCTTCTTGGGCCACACGGTCATGCAAAATTACAATGAACTTGATCCCGCGGTAGAGCTACCCAGTGGCGACGCCGATCAAGGGTTGCTTTTGACGGCAGAAAACGGCTGCATCGAAAGTGCGAACCTGACGCTCTGCCGCAGGATGGGCTACTCGCAGCGAGCACTGCCTGGCATGCGCATTCAACAAGTGATGAGCCTGGAAACCAGGAGCTTTCACCTGAATACCCAGCATTCCCGGGAGATTGCGCAAGGCAAGCTGCGCGCAGTCCATGCGGCCGCCGAAAACCGGGCGCTGTTTGCTGAGCAGATGATTGGAATCGTCAGCCACGATTTACGCAATCCGCTTTCGGCAATAAGAATGGCGGCTGACATCCTGTCGCGTCGTGATCCGGACGCCAAGACTATCCAGATGCTCGGCCATATCAGCCATTCAGTCGAGCGTGCCCAGCGACTGGTAGCTGACCTCTTGGATTTTACGCTGGTCCAGGTAGGGCGCGGGATTACAGTGGCGCGCAGGCCGCTTAGCTTCCATGAGGTGGTTGCTGACTGTCTTGAAGAGATCCGGCTGTCATTCCCCAGGAGCGATCTGGTTCACCTGCGTAGCGGCCTGGGGGAATTCTGCGCAGACAGTGATCGGCTGTATCAGTTAGTGGGCAATCTTGTGGCCAACGCTATCGCCTATGGCGCAGAGGGTTCAACGGTCGCCGTGTCTACCTGTATTGAGGACGACACGGTGAGCATTAGCGTGCATAACGTCGGGACACCGATACCTGCGGCGCTGTTGAGCAATCTGTTCGACCCGATGATCCGTGGTAGTCATGACAATGCAGAGCTACGGAGTGTCGGGCTGGGGCTGTTTATCGTTCGTGAGATCGTAAGAGCTCACCAGGGTGAGATTACGGTTAGTTCTAGCGCTGAGTCGGGTACCACGTTCATTGCAACCTTTCCGCGGCCTGGGGCTAGTCTTTGAATCGTCGCTCCGTCGTTGAGGACAGTTATTCCAGTAGCTTCTTCACCAGCTCTTGGTCTTGAACCAACATATCAATAGCATTCATGCAGACACCTCATCGTGGATGGCGTTTCAGTGCTAGACGCATAGCCTGTCCAAATATTTGTAGTGATCAACAACAGCAAGCCAATGATGAGAGTCGAAGCTTGTTGCTGATCGTTCAATCTGCGAATCCAGAGGGAGTTCTTTTCACGATAGATCGCCATGAGGAAGTCATCGCTCGTCCGTAATGCTTCCGTGTGCAAATGATAGTTTGAGCAGCATCGACATTGCTTTTGCTTTGAGCTTCTTCTGTCATTCCGGTCCCTTTTTTCGTATCTACATGTCGATGGATGGCCCGTCGGGAGCACGTCCGAACGACGTGCTCGTCGAGGCGCTGCGGCAACCCTCAGCTTATTTCGTAATGGTTTGGCGAACGAAAGGTGTGCAAATGAAGACGACCAGCGCAGCTAAGAAACAGCCTAAACCTCCTCCTAATGCCGTATTTACTACGGTGCCAAGCAAATCTACGGCACTGTCAGAAGTCTTGACCTTGTGCTGTGCTATAAAGCAATCGGCTTCCAGGACCCCAAGAAACTTGCAATCCGTTTGCTGCAGCGGTCGGTGGGTGGTCGCCTCAATCTTGAATTTGCTGGTGTAGGCATCTAGCTCTTTTTCGTAAAGCGTCAGCGAGGTTTGCGACATGCCGACTAGCGCGAGGCCGATCATCACGGTGCCTGCCTTAAACAGAGCGGAGTAGGTTTTCTGGTTGAAGATCGTTTCAACGATGCGCTTTTCCACGCCGCTTGATTCGGCAATAGGCAGGGGCGTGGGTGGAGTCACGGTGATTGGCGTTCCTTGCAGATACCTCTCGATTACATTGATTAACTCCTCGTGTATCGCTGCCCTGTTGCGCACACGCAGCGCATCTTTCACAGCAAAAACGATCGTTAGGCCCGCGATGGTAAGCAGCATCAAGCTGTCTTTGGAGGCAAGTAGCTTGATGTTACCAGTGGACATATTGCTCCAATCGAATATGTCGGTCGTTTTAGTCAAACCGAAGGCAGTGATGAGCGTGACAAGAGCTAAAAGGAAATTTCCTCGTTCGGTCAGCTTGGCGTTTATGTTTTTAAGAATCAGCTGGTAGGTTTTCAGCTCCGCCTCGGTTTTGGGGTGTCGGCAAATGATGTCGGACAGTGTTTGAGCGCCAAGATCGAGCAGACGGCTTTCCTTGGTGGTCAGTTCATCCCAGTATTTCTCAGCATTCAACAAGCGTGAAATAAATCCGCGCAAAGTGAAATGGTTTCGCATAGTTGTAGCTTCGCGTTCTTTGACATAGGTATTTTTCAGCGTGTGCAGCACATCCATACTCAATCTCGCGTGGGGAGTTATCGTGGTTGGATTTACGCACTAATGGCTTGGTGATATCAACCTGAGAAGCGAACGGTGCAGCCGGTGGCATTCATGTGATCGGCTGCAAGGGGACCAGTAAAATTTCTCGACGATCCATGCAGCGACCGTCAGTGCGAAAGCCAGCGCCTGTGGGTTCGTACTGTGCAACGCAGCATACGCACCTTCAGCTGAGCCGCGCTCTACAAGAAATTAGCGAAGTCGCTACAGAGTTGAACCAGTGCGCTTGCGTGAGCGGCAGCAGAGAAAGTCCATGGAACAGCTCACGCGTCGTGCGAAGTGGCAATCATGTCACTTCGCAGCTGACTTCTTCTGACGGATCTTGTTGTCGCGCTCAATATCCAGTTGGTACAAGATTCGGTCAGCCAGGCGAAATGGCAGCTTTTCGGAAACGACCTCATGCATGGCGTCCAGGTAGTCGAAATAGATCGCTGACGACTTCTCAACGTAGGCGCTGAGCCTTGTCTTTACGACGGGCTTATCTGGGTAGCTTTTGAGATTAGGGCAGAGCATCCGAAAGGCACGCTCATCAATGATCTGGAACACATCGGGGTTCACAAATCGAAGGATGGTGGACGCCATGGGCAGGCGGATCCCTGAGGATACGAGTAGCTTGCCGAGCACGTCCTTGGCTTCCCTGTGCTGCTTCGCTTTGAGGCGGCCTACAGCCTTGAGTTCTTCCAGCAGTGAGGTATCGAGCTGCGGATAGCGATCCAGTTTCCATAACACGATTTCCAGCAGCGTCTGCTCGGTCAACTGCGTCGCGTCAAGGCCATCGAGCTTTTTTGTGAGCTCAGGCTGGTAATCATACTGATCCATGAGCACGCTGGGATCGTCGCCCCAAACGTCCTGGTGTTGCTTGATGAAGTCTTCCATGCCATGCCCCATGCGTGTGCTGTTGAGCTCAACAGCCGAATACCCAGTATATTGATGGCCTTCTGCTTTTTCGATAGCCTGGGTTTCATAGCGCGGGTATTGGATCTCGAGGTCTGGGGCAGGGCGCACGTGCGCAAACCATGGAAGGATGGGTCAGTCAGGATCATGCCAGCATGTATCGGTCAGGCGTCCTATCAGATACTCCTCGAAGCCTTGAACGAGAAACCTCGCAGAGACGTGAGGTTCCACGATCACGGCTGGCATATCGAACTGAGTTCCAGGTTATGGAGCCATGTGGTCAGAAGCCTTCAGCGGCGGCTGGTTGCGCAAGAGCAGGGCACGGAAACGCTCGAAGAGGATCTCCTCGCTCACGATATTGGCATTGGCTCAAACGAGGCAGGTCATCGTCCTGTCTCATCGGCTGTCCGAGCTCTGGCTCAGGGTATCTGCAGTGAGCTCCGTAAGCTTGTGGAGCGATCAGTTGAGAAGGATCTGCTCAACAAGATAGTGCTCCGGCATCGCCGCGGCATCCAGACGGATGACCGACTTAGGGCAATCCAGGGCATCGGTTTGGAAGACTGTCGCTTGATCCATGAGCTGATGACGAAATACAACTGCTACGAGCACAGCCAATCAACTGAAATCCCGATGCTCATCCCTGAGGCACCCGAGCCTCGTAAGGATCTGGAAGGCCTCGTTGCCTGGCGGGAGCAACTGACCAAACGGCGCAACGCGTCGGCATAGGGCTCAGTGACTCGCCATGAACACGAAGGACATGGCCCGTCGAGAGAGTGGACGCCAGAAACGGATTTGTCGAATCAGTGGCTTAGATAGCTCATGAACATCTATGACATGACCTTTCGTTTAACAAGTGGGCGATGTTGGACGTTCATAAGTCGTTCAAAGTTAATCACTCAGGGGAAGCGTGGCAATCAGATCGCCCAGTCGTCAACGAACGTTAACTGCCTGGAGATTACCTACTCAAAGCTTAAGATTTTTCTTGCATACCGCGGACGACCAGAGCGCATATAGTCGTATCTCTGAAAGAGCAATTGTAGCTTCCGCTCATACTTGCAACTTATAGAGCTACGGCCTTGATTGCCCCGAGACGGTTTCAGCCCAAGAGAAAACTATGCGCTCACTGAATGTTCTGATTCTTGAAGACAACGCTTTCCAATTGATGGCACTGCATCAGATGCTCAACAGCATTCAGGTCTTCAATGTGCTGACGGCGAGCAGTGTGGAGGGCGCCCAACAGGCGCTAGCCAATCGAGGGGGGGTAGATATCGCCATATGCGACTTGCAGATGGACGGCCCGGATGGTCTCGACATGATTCGCTTTTTGGCCAAATACCGCTTGGCTCGAGCACTGATCATCCTTAGCAGTACTGACCAAAGCATACTTGACGGTGCGGCGCATTTCGCCCGTTCACAGGGTATGCTGATGCTTGGCAGTTTGCGCAAACCCATGTCGCCCGATGCCTTGTGTCTGTTGCTGGAGACCTATCAGGATTTGGTTGCGCGAAGTATTCAATCAGTGCCACCGAAGCAGATATCACAGCAGTTTTCACTGGAAGAGCTACATCAGCTTGCTCCTGGCCAGCGCATCGGTGACACGGGGGCGTTTGAGCAATGGGTCGCCTATTACCAGCCCAAAGTCAGTCTTGAGGGGCAATTGTCAGGTGTCGAAGCGTTAGTCCGTTGGCAGCATCCGATTCATGGGATGATGTCGCCCGGTCAGTTCATGGGCGCCGTGGAGAATGCCGGGCTGATTGAGCCGTTAACCTGGCGGATGTTGGAGCTGGCGTTGACGTTGTCCGCGCGAATGCTGCGCGAGCGTGGTGCGTGTTTGCCTGTCTCGGTCAATATTCCACCATCGATGATCGAGCGAGATGATTTTGCTCGACAGGTATTGGCGCTGTTGGTGCGCTTCGGTATTCCAGCCAATATGCTCACCTTGGAGATTGTCGAAAGCCCGTCGCTGCAGGCTTCCACAACACACCTGGAGGGTCTGTTGCGCTTGCGCATGCAGGGCTGCCATCTGTCTATCGATGACTTTGGTACTGGCGCATCGAACATTCAGCGTTTGCTGCAACTGCCATTTTCCGAGCTAAAAATTCCTGCTGAGTTCGTGCGTGGGATTGGCGACGATGGACGCAAGGCATCGGTGGTGGCCGGGGCTCTGATCATGGCGCAAAGAATGGACTTGAACGTGGTGGTCGAAGGCGTGGAAACAGAATGTGATTATCGAGCCTTGCAGGCATTGGGAGAGCCGACCGTACAGGGTTACTTCATTGCGCGGCCGATGAGCGAGGCCGACCTGGTGTGCTGGATCGAGGAGCGCACCCATCATTAATCCAAGCACCACTCGTGCGGCTTAGGATTTTTCTTGCAGACACAAGCACGGCACCCTTGGAAACTGAACACATAATTCTCCTCGCTTAGAATTATAAACTTCCTCAAATGTTCAGTAGTTCAGCAGATTCTAGAGGGCTTTTATTGTGCAAAACAAAGTAATGACATTGCTTTTGTGTAATGTGTTTCTGTGTGCCGAAGTCTGGGCGACTGAGTCACAGAAAATCAATTTAGTAGAAGAGCTGGTAGTTGCACCTCCGCACAACGTTGCAGGGTACTTTGAAGATAGCGCTCGGGTTATCGATAGCGGTGGCGAGTTTTCTTGGGACCCATTGTTTTCACCTGCATTATCCCTCAATGCCTATGGGTACCGTGCTTGGGTGAGGGAGAGCTTACGCGCTCAGTGCTTGAACAGCCCTGGAGCTATCGGATGCATCTGGTCGCGTTGAGCAGTTGTACAACCATCACCTGAAGACTTTCAGAGTGAGTAAGTAATATTGGTACTCGTCAACGGTTAGTCCTCCAAGAGTGTTTAAGTTTATGAAGCCGTCGATGGTTTTTTATGTACTGGCGGGGCTGCTATGCACCTGCAGCTTGACGTTGGCGCAAGGAATTGGCCAATACACATTGTCTGCGGGGGATGTTATACGCATTGATGTTGTCGGTGAAAAAGAGCTGAGCTTCAATCAACTGCGGTTAACTGATGCGGGCGGTTTTAGCTATCCCTTTATTGGTGAACTTAATGTACAGGGCAAGACCGCCGCACAGATCGAGCAATTGATCACCGACAGGTTGCGTGGTGACTATCTGGTTGACCCGAGGGTTTCGGTCAGCGTGCCGCGTTACCGGCAGTTTTTTATCAGCGGCGAAGTACGCAGCCCAGGAGTGTATCCCTATGAACCTGGGTTGACACTCAAGCGTGCTGTCGCCCTCGCCGGTGGTCTGACCGAACGTGGCGCTGAAAGTCGAATCACCATCGTTCGAGATCAGGGCTCAATCACGCAAACGCAAAAAGGCACGTTCGACTCACCACTACTGCCGGGTGACGCCGTCACGATTGCTCGGGGTTTCTTCTAATCGATCACGGTAACGGCGTGAGTTTCAGTGCTCAGTGTTGGGCACTTTTCAGGGTACGTTTTATATGCAGGGTAACCTTATTTCACGCAAGCCGAGTCCCCACGGTGTAGAAGGGTCTGATGAGATCGACCTACTCAAACTCTGGGCGATTCTCTGGCGACGCAAGTGGGCAATTCTTGGTTTTTCGATGCTGGTCAGCCTGTTGGTGGGCCTTTTCCAATTGACGGTTCCACCGATCTATAGGGCTGAGACAACCGTTCTAATCGAGGGTAAACCTTCATCGGTTGGAACGATCGAACATGCTTACGGCAGGGATACCGCAGGCAGCGAGCACCTGCCCACCCAGCTCGAACTCTTCAAGTCCAGGGCGTTGGCCGAACGCGTGGTGCGTCAACTGAACCTGGTCGCCCATCCCGAGTTTTCCGCCAGGGAGCAGGAGGGGCCAGTTGACTTGCTGAAGAAAGTCGTCGGCGTACTCGACATTCGCCGGCATACTCCGGGCAGCACAGCGCTTGACCCAGCTACACCTGAGGCGCTAGCGGCACTTCGTTTTGATGAAGTGACCCGGGCATTTATGACCCGTATCAAGGTTATACCCCAGGGCAAAAGCACACTGGTCAAGGTGCAGGTCGAAATGGGCGACCCGCATATGGCAGCAAAAGCTGCCAATGCGTTGGCCAAAGGATTGATCGAGAGCCAAATGGAGGCGGCGGTGGAAGTCTCAGCCGGGGCAAGCACCTGGATGAATGGCCGGTTGGTGAGCCTGCGCGAGCAGCTCAAGGTTTCGGAGGAGCGCCTGCAGCGTTATCGGGAAGCGGAAAATCTGGTCGATGTCGGTGGTGTGTCGACGATCAGTGCGGCGGAGCTGGCGCGAACCGGTGACCGCTTGATCGATGCCCGGCTTCAACTTGCTGAAGCGGAAAGCCAGTATCGCCAGATCCAGCCCAATCGTGGCAACTGGGAGAAGCTGGCAGCTATTCCGGCGGTGCTTGGCCATCCACAGGTCCAGCAACTAAAGGCAGAAGAGACCAAGGCCCGGGCCAAAGTTGAGGAGCGTTCCAAGCGCTATGGCGGACAACATCCGCAGATGGAAGCAGCGCGTTCTGAGTTGAATGCGGCCTCTGCAAGCCTGCGTGGGCAGATCGTCCAGGTAGTGGCTGGGATCGAGCGTAACTACCAGCTTGCGGTTGCCAACCAGAAGTCCCTGCAAGCGTCATTCAACCGCATCAAGTCACAGCTCCAGAACATCTCGCGCAAAGAGTTCAAACTGCGTGAACTGAAGAGTGAGGTGGACGCCAACCGCTCACTGTATAACGCCTTTGGCAATCGTTTGAAAGAAACTGCGGCCACTTCCGACCTGGACATCGTCAGCGTTCGTATTGTCGACCCGGCGATCGTACCGACGATACCAGTGGGCCAACGTAAAGTCCTGGTCGTCACACTCGCTGCTATGGTTTGCCTCATCCTGGGGGCCATGCTGACACTGTTGTTCGAGGCATTGAACAACACCTTCAAAAGTGTGGATCAGGTCGAAGAGCAGTTGAACATCCCGGTACTCGGTGTTGCTCCGCGGTTATCCACAAAGCTTGGCTGCGAGTTGTGGCAACTCTACAGCCGGGACCTGGATCGGCGATTCAGCGAGTCTGTCCGGACGATGCGTACCGGTATTGTACTTAGCGGTCTCAAGCACCCGCACAAAGTGCTGCTGGTCACTTCATCCGTGCCAGGCGAGGGCAAGACCACCGTGTCGACGAGCCTCGCATGCGCCCTGGGGCAGATGGAGCGGGTATTGCTGATCGATGCAGATTTGCGCCGTCCCATGCTAGCGAAGAACTTTCAATTGCCCATCGGTACGCCCGGGTTGGCGAACTTGCTAGCCGGCACTGCAGCCCTGGACGACTGTATTCGGCAGGTTGACGGGGTGGACGTAATCGCAGCAGGCACTGTGCCACCCAACCCGCAGGAGCTGCTGGCGTCTCCCCAGTTTTCCCAGCTATTGGAACAACTGAGTGAACGCTATCAACGCATCGTCATTGATACTCCACCCTGCCTCGCCGTCAGCGATGCACTATTGATGTCGACACTGGCGGACTTTGTCGTGTATGTCATCAAGTCTGATGCGACCGCTGTGCCTCTGGTCCACAAAGGGATCGGCCAGTTGTTGCAAGGCAATGCACCGGTCAAAGGTATCGTGCTCAACCAGGTGAATGTGACGGCAGCGGGTTCCCAGAGTGGCCGTTACGACGGTTACTACGACTACTACAGCTATAGCGAAAGCCCGACTTGATGATCGACCTACATAATCATCTGCTACCAGGGCTGGATGATGGCCCTGCTGACCTTGAAGCAGCGCTGGATCTGGCGCGCATGGCGGTGGCTGACGGTATAAAAGCCATCGTCTGCACGCCTCACATGCACCCTGGACGATACGACAACAGTGCTTCAGGGATTCGAGCTGCGTGTGTCCAAATGCAAGATGCACTGTGTGAGGCCGGTATTGCCTTGCACATTGCCGCTGCCGCAGAAGTACGATTTGGCGACCACCTGCTGGCAGCAGTTGAGTCGCAATCGTTGCCCTTTATTGGCGAGTGGGAAGGTAGGCGGGTGGTTCTGATTGAATTTCCCCATGGCCAGATCCCGTATGGCGCAGAGCAACTGATCGACTGGCTGTTGGCGAATGGAATTGCTCCGATGATCGCGCACCCTGAGCGTAACAAGGCGCTAATACGAACGCCGGCGAAGCTCAGGCCGTTTGTCGCGCGAGGATGTTTGTTGCAGGTTACCGGGGCTTCTCTGACCGGGTACTTTGGCCAGCAGGTGCAGTCAGTTGCCCGGGACTTGCTGGAGCAGGGCGTCGTGCAGGTACTGGCAAGTGATGGACATAACGTGCGGCACCGTCCTGCTGTGCTCGCTCAAGCGCATCAGTGTGCGGCACAGCTTATTGGTGATCGCAGGGCCCAAGCCCTGGTGCTTGATACGCCGTGGCAAATAGCGCAGAGGCTTTTTGCATAGTCGGGCGATAAGAAGGGGCAGGCCTGCGAATGCGCAGGCTGTCCGGGTGTCCTCGCGGGGCAGGCCCGCTGCTACTGATACGTGGTTGGTGCTTTACCTTCTTGCAACAAGATCAACAGGTTTTGCATGCAGCTGGCAATTGCGTCCCCCGCCAGTTTCAGCGCATCAGTATCCACATTGTCTCGGCAGGCGATTTCCATATTGGTGCAACTGATATTGAGCGTTTCATAGTGCAGAATCAGCGCACTGCCTTTGATCTGATGGGCGAGCTTGGCCAGTCCTTTGCGGTCGCATTGATCGAGTAATTTCTGCAGTTCAAGCAGGTTGTCTGCGGTGCTACGTTCCAGCTCCGACCAGAGAGCATGCATCGCCGTTTCATCTGCGACGGTCAAGCGCATCAAGTGGGCGTGTAGCTGATCGCCTGACAATTCGCCATCATCAAACTCATCGGCATCTTCGTCGTAAAGGGCAAGCAATCGGTTATTCAAGGTGCTCAGGCTGATGGGCTTGAACAGGCAGTCATCCATTCCCGCATCCAGGCAATTTTGCCGCTCTTCAGGTACTGCGTTGGCAGTGAAGCCCAGCAGCAGGCAGCCGGGTTCGTTTCTTTGCTGTTCTTGCTGGCGTATGTTGCGTGCCAGTTCATACCCGTCCATGTTGGGCATGTTGCAGTCGGTGATAATCACGTCGAAGGGGGCTTGGTTCCATAGCTTTAATGCTTCGACTCCGTCGCAGGCTTCGCTGACCTGATGGCCCAGATAGCTCAGTTGCCGGGTAAGCAAGATGCGGTTGGCCATGTAGTCATCGACAATCAGGATGTTCAGTTGGCAGTCAGCAGGAAGCACTTCAGGCGGCTGCTGTTGCGGGGCTAACGCTTGGGCATGGAGAGCGTCCTGAAGTGGCAGGTCGATCCTGATCGTAATCAGGGTGCCCATGCCCTCCTGGCTGATCAGCTCGAGTGTGCCCCCCATCATTTCTACCAATGTTCGGCTGATTACCAGACCAAGCCCCGAGCCGTTGGTAGAAGGCTGTTGAGCGCTCTTGACCTGGGAGAAAGGCTTGAACAGGCGTTGTTGGTCGGCTACCGAAATACCAATGCCGCTGTCCTGGACCTTTACTTCCAGGCTAATTGTCCGTTCTGCGGGATGATGGGTCGCGCTTGCCGAAAGGTTGACCGAGCCTTGGGCAGTGAACTTGATTGCATTACTCAGTAGGTTCGCCAGCACTTGCTTGAAGCCCAAGGGGTCGATAAGTACAAGGTGGTCGAGCGAGGGATCGATATGGCTGACCAGCTGCAGTGATTTCTGAGTTGCCGGGCCCTCGAAAATACGCACGATCGACATCAGCAGCTCGCGCAGGTTTGCCTGCCTTGGGCTCAAGCTGAGTTGTCCGGACTCAATACGCGCGATATCAAGGATGTCGCCGATCAGATCGAGCAACCCTTGTGCGGCTTCTGCGGCGACATCAATGGCTGCCCGGTCAAATTGGCCTTGCTCAGCGGTTTTTGTCGCCATCTCCAACATCCCGATCACCGCATTCAGAGGTGTACGGATTTCATGGCTCATGGTGGCAAGGAAGGTCGTTTTCGCCCGGCTGGCGTTATCCGCGTCATTCTTGGCGGCATGCAGTTGCTGGATCAGGTCCTGGCGTTCACTGACATCGAGCCAGCCACCGATCAGCCCTTTGACGCTGCCATCGCTTGCACGATAGGGCAGCATCCAGTGATAGATCGTGAGAGTTTCAGCGGAGGGAAGGCTGAGCAGGCGATCTTCGAATTTTGGCTCGCCAGAGGCCATCACCTCAAGAAAGCTTTGGTGGTATTCAGCGGCTTCGGCAGGATCGAATAGCAGGCTTTGTTCGACGGTCGTGCCCTTGAGGGGCGCGCTGTCACTGACGTTGAAAGTATCCAGGTAGGCTTGGTTGCACAGCAACAAACGCGCATCGCGATCCCTCGCATAGATCGGGTGCGGGGTGCCGTTGAGCAACACGCGCTCGAACTCGAGTTTGTCATTGAGTGCATGCTCGGCGAGTTTGCGCTTGGACACTTCGCGCTTCAAGGAAGTGATCCACACGAAGATGCCCAGCAGAAGCAGTGCGACTGCAACCAGGCCTTGAATGATCGTGTCACGGTGTCTGGTCCAATAGCTGTCTTCGACGACAACCGCGCGGCGCCAGCGATTGGTGATCTCATCCATTTCCTCGGGTGAGATGCTCAGTAGTGACTTATTGAGTATCGACAATAGCTCGGGGGCATCTTTGCTGACAGCGAAGGCGACCTGGCCCGCTTTGGTGCCGGTGGTCGAGGCTATCTTGAGTACGTCCGGGTAGGTCCTGGCAATGATATAGCGCGCACTGATCAACGAACCAAGGGTTGCATCCGCTTTTCCTTGAGCGACCAGGGCGAATGCTTCATTCAGGTTGTTGGCGGGCACCAACTGTACGTGCGGATATTCACGTGCAAGCAGCGACAAGTTGACGTTGCCATAGACCACGGCCAGTTTCTTGCCGGCCAGGTCTTCAAGGTTATGAGGGGCGTCGGCTCTGGCGCGGGTCACGAGTACCAGCGGGGTTGCCAGGTAGGGGCGGCTGAAATTGACCAGCTTTTCCCGGTCCGGGCTTTGGGTCAGCGAAGCGACAACATCGAACTTGCCGGCGTTGAGTTCGGCAATCATTTGGTTGACCGACGATCCTCGGCCGGTTTCAAAGCGCAGGCCGGTTCTCTGGCTGATCTTGTTCAGCACATCAACCGTCAAGCCCCGGGACTGACCGTTCTCATCGACGAACGAGAAGGGCAAGTAGTCTTCGTTGAACAGGACTTTCACCTGGCCATGCTGTGTCAGCCATTCTTGTTCCTCGACACTGAACTTGATCGTGTTACGCCCCGAAATGCTGACACTGCCTGCTTGCCAGCGCTGGACAATGGCGATGCGTTCGCTGGAGGGGATCGCTTCTAGCGCCTGGTCGACCACGCGTTTGAGTTGCGGGTTTGAGCGCAGAAGCGCAAAAGAGAAATTGTTGGCTTCGAGCCGGGAGAAATCAGTCATCTGAACAGTGTTCAGGTAACTCTTGTTAATCAGGTAATTTGCAGTAACCGTATCGCCCAGGTAAACGTCAGCATCGCCGAATGCGACCGCACCGATGGCGTTGAGGATGGAGGGGTAGAGCACGATCTGCGCTTGCGGGTAAAAGTCCTGCACGGTGGCTAAAGGCAGGTAATGGTAAAGCATCGCAATTTTTTGCCGGCCAGGCTATCGTCAGTTGCGACATCATCTTCCACACGGGTGATGATGGTGGGTTGGTCGAGCATGTATGGCGCCGAGAGCATAAGCTGCGGATCCACTGCCTCAAAAGCGTTGGCCGATCCGATCAGGTCAATGTCTCGGCGCTTGAGGGCCTCGATCAATGTGCTACGGTCTGGAAAGCTGAGTATCTCGACGCGGACCTTGAGGAGCTGCCCAAGTAGCGCGGAATAGTCGGCGGTAATGCCTTCGAATTCTTTTGTGTGGGTAGTGATATCAAGGGGAGGGTAGTCAGGGTCGGATATGCCGATACGTAATGTGGCTTTTTGGGCTAACCACTGGCTGTCGCTGTTGTTGAGCGAAAATTGCTCAGGTTCAATAACCGAACGACCAATAACTTTAAGTATCACCGGGTCATTGTTTGCTGATGCATAGTTGAATACGGCGCAGGAAAAAATTAGTAGCCAAACGTACTTCATACTTTTGTCCTTGCCGATTCCTGTTACCCACGTCTTGCATTTATTGGATGCTGATAAAGACCTTCGGTAAAGCAGATGATGTCTTAGTGCTGTCATGATACACTGCCAATGACCTTATAGAAAGCAAGGGTGAGCGGCGTGGCGTACAAGATTCTGGTGGTAGATGACCATCCGTTTATCAGGTTGGCGTTGCGTACAGTGCTGACTCAGGCGGGGCATGAAGTGGTAGCCGAGGCGGACAACGGTGTAGAAGCAATCAGTCTTGTTCGCCAGCACAATCCGCAACTTGTCCTGCTTGATGTGACGATGCCGAAACTCGATGGCATTGCGGTCATCGACCGGATCAAAAGGCTCGAGCTGCCAACACGAATCATTATCCTTACTTCATTGGCATCAGAGTATTACGCGCTGCGCTGTATCAAGGCGGGGGCGTCAGGATTTGTGTCAAAGACGGATGACTTGGGTGCTGTTTCCGAAGCCATCAAGTCGGTAATGAAGGGCGAAATTTATTACCCTGAAGAAGTCAACGTTTCTACCCGTAAAAGCGACATGCTGGTGGGTGAAATGGAATTGATAGGCTCACTCTCCGATCGCGAACTTTCGGTGTTGCAGCAGCTTTCGAGGGGTATGAGCAACAAGGCGATTGCAGAAAACCTCATGCTCAGCAGCAAGACGGTCAGCTGCTATAAGGCCCGCTTGATTGACAAGCTGGGTGTCAAGTCGGTGGTCGATCTTGCCGACCTTGCCCGGCGCAACAAGTTGATCTGAATCGGGCGGTAATCCTCACAGGTGCCAGGCCGTTCGTGTCCTGGCCATTCTGACAAGTCCAAAGCGCTGCTCACGATGCCTCGTCGTGGCACCCAGCAAAACGTCAACCGTATAAAGCACTAAGCCCTTGGTGCACTCACCGCTTTCAAACGTGTCGTGGCGGCCCCTAGGCTTGCGGCGCCGTTCATGATCCATCAGTGCGATTTATTCGTGACCTTCCGATGTTGGGTCAACGGCTAGTGCTAATCATTATCTTCAAGCGTTAGCTCGTGCAGCTTAAGACTTTTCTTGCAGACGCCAGCACTGCTCTCCTAGAAACTGAACCTGTTGCTTCCAAACAGAAACCTATATGCCCAGGATCTGGGCGTTGGAAAGATGGATTTTGCAAAAGGATGTTCGGTTTTTTTGTTTGGGAGCACGCGTTTAGATTGGGCGGCAGAGCAAGTCTGTCGATTGAACTTATATATGGAGAATTCATGAAATTTAAAACGCTGCTAACTACTGCGGTCACTACTGTTTTGGGTGCCGCAATTATCCTGCCGGCCCACGCTATTGATGGCACCATCACATTCACCGGTTCAGTCGTGGCTACTTCCTGTACCATCAATGCCCACAGTGCCGGTGCGGCTAGTGCCACTGTGAACTTGACCTCAGCTCGATTGGATAATCTGGACGAGATGGGCGATACAACTGGCGACACCAACTTCAATATCGTGCTGAGCAACTGTACTGGTACTACTGGCGGTCAGCGTGTGGCGGTAAATTTCGAGTCGGGGGCCACCGTCAATCCCCAGGGTCGCTTGAACACCACTGGCAGTGCAACCGGTGTACAGCTAGCCATCTACAACCGGGACAGCAACAACGCGCTTATGCTCGGCCAAGCTCCCGCCGCCGGTACCGAAAACATAACTAGCAACAGCGCGACTCTGCCTTACACCGTCAAATACCATGCAACCTCTGCATCACCTACTGCGGGCACAGTGAGCTCCAGCGTGAATTACTCCATCGCCTATTTTTAAGCCCTAAGCCGGTGGGCCGCTATGGCCCCCGGCTGCCAACATACACATTTATACACGCTAGGAGATAACCGATGCGACCCTTCAAATTTCCTTGGCAGTTGCTGTCTGGATCAATCCTTTTAGGTAGCCTGTTTACCACTCAGGCCCAGGCTGCCATCGTGATCAGCGGTACCCGGGTGATCTATCCCTCCGACCAGAAGGAAGTCAGCGTCAAGCTTGATAATACCGGTAAAGTTCCTCTTCTGGTGCAATCCTGGATTGACGACGGTGATCAGCGCAGCACACCGGATACTTCCACGGCACCGTTTGTCCTGACCCCGCCGATTGCCCGGGTCAATGCGGGCCAGGGGCAGACCCTGCGGGTACGCTTGACTGGCCAGCAAAAGCTGCCGCAGGACAAGGAATCAATATTCTGGCTGAACGTACTGGAAGTTCCACCTACGGTCGAAGATGGGCAAAACAAGCTAAACATCGCTTTTCGCAACCGGATCAAGCTGTTCTATCGTCCGGCCGGACTGAAAGAAGAAATAGAGCAGGCTGCCCAGAAGATGCAATGGCGGCTGAAGAACAACGCGGGCAACTGGGTTCTCGAAGGGGTCAATACCACGCCTTATTTTCTAACATTGAACTCAATCAAAGTAGGTAATGCCAGCGCTGAGTTGAACTTGGCAAGCAGTATGTTCGCACCGGACGAGCGCAAGACTCTGCCACTCAAGGGCGCCTACTCCCCATCGGGCGGCAGCCGGATCGAGGGGGGCGTGATCAATGATTATGGCGGCATCAGTAAGTTTGAGTTTCCTGCTGTATTTTAATGCGCGTTATCAATAATTTCGTGCAGTAGCCGAGCGTTCTGCTCTTATCATTGGCGGATCGCTGTTTGTAAGTTGCCATTAGGTGGCGAGTTCTCTTGTAATTCAATTAATCATTGAGGCTTTTGTCTTCGTGGCGTTTCCTCGTGGGTATAAGAAAAGCCTCGGAGCTGTGGTGATCTTAATGAAGTCGAAGGTCAAAATTCGGAGTGCGCACAATAACTACAGGCGTGGGAACAATGTCAGTACCCCTCGGCGCGTTAATCTTTTTTGCTTGAAATCGTTAGCCGTTGCGGCCCTGCTTGACAGCTTCGGCATGACCTCCACGGCCTTGGCGCAAGGGCACGCCAGCCCCTCGAGCGAATTCGCCAACTTTGACAGCAGCATGTTGATGGGCGCGGGCGCCGGCTCGCTGGATGTCGAGCGCTACAGTCGGGGAAACCCGGTCGAAACAGGTACCTACAGTGTTGACCTCAGTATCAACGGCACACCTGCCGGGCGCTTCGATATCACGTTTATTCCTGGTGCGACAGCGCACCAGGCCAAGCCCGAGCTGCCCCTGGCGCTGCTGGAGCAACTCGGTGTCGATACCGATAAATTACCAGCGGGTGCCGGTGCTGAAGCGGAATCCAGGGATCTGTTCAGCCGCATCGCCGATGCGACCTATCACTACGACAGTGCCGATCAGCGCCTTGAGTTAAGCGTACCGCAAGTGGCAATGCTCAACCGGCCCCGCGGCTATGTCAGCCCTCAGCGTTGGGACAGGGGCGTTAACGCTGCATTCGTCAATTACAGTGTCAACGCTTACCAAAGCACTAGTCAGGGCAGTCAGAGCAACTCGGCGTATGCCAACTTCAATGCCGGCGTCAATCTGGGCATGTGGCGTTTGCGCCAGCGTTCGGCGCTGAACTGGGACAACGCAACCGGCAAGGCCTACCAGGCCGTTACCAACTACGCGCAGCGGGATATCGATGCCCTCAGCTCGGAATTGACGGTGGGCGACGTGTTCACCGATGGTGAGCTGTTCGATTCGGTAGCGACACGGGGTGTTCAACTGAGCACTGACGATCGTATGCTGCCCTACTCGCAACGTAGCTATGCCCCTGTTGTGCGTGGCGTGGCCGCCACCAATGCGCGTGTCACCGTGCGTCAGAACGGTTTCATTATCCAGGAGACCACCGTCGCCCCGGGTGCATTCGAAATCACCGACTTGAACCCCGCCAGCCAAAGCGGTGATCTGGAAGTCACGGTGACTGAAGCCGACGGGCAGGAAAAGCGCTTTATCGTGCCATTCTCGTCGGTCAGTCGCTCGCTGCGCGAAGGTACTTCACGCTACACGGCAACAGTTGGCCAGGCTCGCAACCTTGCTAACGGCAGCTCGCCCACCGTTGCCCAGGCCACCTACCAGCGAGGCCTTAGTAACCTGGTGACCGGCTACGCCGGCATATCAGCCTCCGAAGGCTATACGTCAGCACTTCTGGGCGGTGTGTTGAACAGCGAATACGGTGCGATAGGCGCAGACATTACCGCCTCGAAAACCGACCTCGCGGGCAAAGCCTTCACCGGGCAATCGGCGCGGGTCACTTACAACAAAGTGCTGCAAAGCACGGGTACCAACTTCACCTTGGCCGCGTATCGCTATTCCACTGACGGCTATTTCGGTATGCGCGATGCACTTGGTGCCCGCGACCAACTGCAGCAAACAGGCGACGGCAACGCGGACGCTTTCCGTCATGCTCGCAGCAGAGCTCAATTGAACGTCAGCCAGCGCATCAACGATAGCGCCCAGCTGTATCTCAACGCCTCAGTGCAGAACTATTGGAACAGCCCAAGTAGTGACAAGCAGTTTCAGTCAGGTTACAGCCACACGTTCAGTTGGGGCTCTGCCGGTGTCAGCTCCTCGCGCACTCAGGATATGCATGGCGGGAGCTCCACCCAGTACATGGTCAATTTCTCCATGCCCCTGGGCTCGGCCAGTGCCCCGAATCGCGCTCATTTGAGCGCCAGTGCCACCTCCAGCAGCGATGGCAGTGCCGACCTGCAAAGTACGTTGAGTGGAACCCGCGGCGAAGACCAAAGTTTGAGCTACGGCATTTCGGCCAGTAGCAATCGTCCAGGTAGCGGTAAGAATTCCAGTACCACCAGCGGTAACCTCCAGCTGCGAACGTCGGCGGCCGATCTCAGTGCTTCGCTCAGTAAGGGTAGCGACTTCCAGCAGGCCTCACTGGGGGGCAGTGGCTCGGTGGTCGTCCACCCGGCCGGCATCACCTTTGGTCAACCGTTGGGTGACACCATAGCCATCGTTCATGCCCCTGAAGCGGCTGGCGCGACGCTGACCAATGCCACGGGTGTGAAGCTCGACCGCAGTGGCCAGGCAGTCGTGCCCTATCTGACGCCATACCGGGTCAACAACTTGGGGCTCGATCCCAAGGGTATTTCCGATGACGTTGAATTGCAGAGCACCAGTCAGGAAGTGGTACCGCGCAGTGGCTCGGTGGTCATGGCCCGGTTCAAGACAGTTACGGGCAGGGCATTGCTGATCAATGCGCATCAGGCCGATGGCAAGCCATTGCCCTTTGGAGCCAATGTCTACGATGCGGACGGCCGGACGGTTGGCGTGGTCGGGCAGGGCGGGCAGATATTCGCCCGTCTCGGCAGCGACCAGGGCACGTTGTGGGTCGGCAGCCATGGCAAGGAGTCAAGTCAGTGCAGCATGACTTATCGCCTCAAGCCGAGAGAGACGCATCCAGCGAATGCAGAATTAGAGCGAGTCGATTTGCCGTGT
Source organism: Pseudomonas sp. GZD-222 (assembly GCF_049310525.1). Taxonomy (NCBI): domain Bacteria; kingdom Pseudomonadati; phylum Pseudomonadota; class Gammaproteobacteria; order Pseudomonadales; family Pseudomonadaceae; genus Pseudomonas; species Pseudomonas sp. GZD-222. Next base: position 94,718 of record NZ_JBMOWO010000080.1, on the reverse strand, counting down.
CGCAGTTAGGGGCGACAGCTTTGAGAGTAGAGGCTGAGAGAGGGGGCGATCGGGTAGTGTTGGATGGCAGAAAGTCAACTTTTACTTTGTGCGTAGAGTTAGAGTCGTCGTATCACGCAGCAGTCAAATAACGTAAATTGGAGTGTTGTGATGGAAATATTAAAGTTAAAATCTTTTAATTTAGTAGGCTTTGTTATTTTGATCGGACTGGTAGTTGAATTTAGCTTCCCCAATCATGCATTGGCTTGCAGTGGACTCTTTAATTCGGGCAATATGGTGCCTGCGACTATGAGTTTAAATATGGGCACGAGAGACGACGGGGTCACTCTGTTAGGTGGATGGTCAAGTAGCAATAACGCGTGGCTCCGGCAGATTGATTGCGCGCCCCTCCGAGTACTTACTGCTACCCCAACTTCAATTCAGGATCCATCGGAATTTTGGATAAATGACGGAGGTGTGAACTACGATGTGTATCCAACAGGGGTTGACAATATTGGATACTACATGGTTGTCGTGGATGACGCTGGAAATTCTCTTGCTCTTGGGCAGGCTCGTCAGATCCAGGCTGAATTAATCCGCACCTCCGTACGGGTCAGATTTGTCGCCACAGGCCCGTTAAATGCTGGCTCTTATCGTCTTCCCTCACTGCAAGTTTTACGGGTGAATATGATATTGCCTGGAATAGACATTGTTGAGCGAGTGATATCCTATCACGCAACTACTGTGACCGTCACCGGTTCAACCTGTACGGTAATCGCTGCGGACCAGAATCAGACGGTAGTGCTGCCCGCTGTTTCCAGTAGTAGTCTCCAGCGCGTAGGTTCAACCGCCGGCTCACAAAGTTTCACGATGGGCGTAAACTGCCCTGCAGGCGTTGCCCTGCATGCAACCATGACAGATGTTAACGACCCAGCTAACAGGAGCAATGTTTTGACGCTTGCAGCGGAGTCAACAGCCGCGGGAGTTGGCCTTCAAATTACCGCAACAGACAGGGCGAATGTGGTGTCATACGGTCCTGACTCGCGCGTTGCAGGCAACACGAACCAATGGCTTGTCGATGGTAATGCTAATTCGCCTGCGACCAACTACCGAATTCCTTTTACGGCAAGGTATGTGCAAACAGCAGAAACTGTGCGGCCTGGAACGGTTCGCGCGCGATCGACAATAACGTTCTCGTATCAATAACACCTAGCGCATTTGACAACGACGGGCCTGTTGTTTGCCGCTTGATAATTTAATTACCCTTTTGCGCGATGCCCAGGCAGCGCCACGAGGATTCATCGCGCCCGAAAATCAGGATCTGAACCTATGAAAACAATGATACTTGGCAAATCTCTAGCGCTCGCCAGGCGTGGTAAAGCTTCATCTGCCTGCATTCTGCTGCTGGCCGCTGGTTGCTCACATAATTCGGATATTCGATTTGATCGAAATCATGCCAATGGAGTTACAACCAAAGACACTAAAGCTTACATGTTCTGCATAGAGCACGCACTCGGGAGTGGTACAGAAACGTTTGTCGTGAAGAGCAACGACACAATCAATCTATATGTTGGCAGTGCTGATCCCAATACCGCAGCAGGGCTTGTCGAACTCGCTCGCGGCAACACCCAAACCACCTACACCGTTTACCAGCGGCATGCGTGGGTCGACAAAGGCAGGTTGATCGATACGGCACAAGGGTGTGCAAAGGACTGAGGTGTGTGGCAGGTGGCGTTTCATGGTAGGCATTGTGCCGCCATGATGGCGCTTTAAGGTGGGAAAAGGCAAAAAAAAAGCCCCCGGTGGCGTAATACTGTTTACTTAAGTCTTTTGGGGCTGCTGTGCAGCCCGTCGCGGGACAAGAGCCCGCTCTCAAATGGAGGGGCTGCCGAGCCTGAGTGCACAGGCTGGCTCGGCCTCTGTAGGAGCGGGCCATGTCCCGCGATGGGGCGCGTAGCGGTCCCGGCATCTTAAGTTACAACATTACCCCAACAGCGGGGGAAAAGGTGTTGATGAGGAACAACCATCCCAGTTTCACCCAGAGCAGTACTGGCGTCTGCAAGAAATTTCTTAAGTTGCACAAATTAGACCGATGGGCTTAGATGCACCTCACAACATCGCAAGTGAACTATTAAGTTTTATTTAAAGCCTTTCAATCCAAACTGTGATTATCAATTCACAGTTAACAACGCAGAATTCGACCGTGCCTCCATGTTCCCTTGATCATGTAAAGAGCGGTTTATGTCAGCGAATTCTGCAACACTCTTCTCCCAGGTTTTATCGCGTGCTCTGGTATGACGGGGCGAGCGCTTCCTCTTTCTGCCAAGGCGGCCGAAGTCCACTCGGCGCTGGCCTGTTGCCGGCTGCTGTTGCACGTGTGCCAGGGGCGGGTACCACAAGCCGAACAGGCGGTGACCGGCTCGGACCTTCGTCGCGCGGTCAAACACTACGGGCAGTGCGCCGGCGTCAATCTGCGGCTCGAGCGCTTGTCGCTGCGCAAGCTCACGCCGAAGTTGTTGCCGCTGGTCTGGCGCACCCAGGCGGGGGACTTCGTGCTGCTCGCACGCCTGTCTGATGCCCAAGCATTGATTCAATCGCCTTCGGCCAGCACCCCCGATGTGATCGAGCGCACGCAATTGACCGAACAGTGGAGCGGCGAGGTGATCCGTCTTCGCCAGGGTGGCCTGCGTTTCGATCTGTCGTGGTTTGCTCCAGAGCTGCTGCGCCATCGTCGGGTGTTGACCGAGGTGGTGCTGTGTTCGTTGCTATTGCAGGTACTGGCCCTGGCGACACCGTTGTTTTTCCAGGCGGTGATGGACAAGGTCATGGTGCACCGGGCCCTGGCGACTCTGGATGTTCTGGTCATTACGCTGGTGGTGGTCGGGGTCTTCGAGGTGTTGCTCAAAGGCTTGCGCGAATACCTTTCGGCGCACACCGCCAATCGCATCGATATTGGCCTTGGCATCAAGCTGTTCCGTCATCTGTTGGGGCTGCCGCTGCTGTATTTCAAGCAGCGCCAGGTGGGCGCGATAATCACCCGGGTTCAGGAACTGGACAGCATTCGTGAGTTCCTCACGGGTTCCCTGCTGACGCTGTGCATCGATGTCGCCTTCACCCTGGTGTTTTTTGCGGTCATGGCCTGGATTTCATGGCCCTTGACCTTGTTGGTGATGGCGACGCTGCCGCTGTATGTGCTGCTGGCCTGGATCAGCACCGAGCCGCTGGAGAAGCGCATCGAGCGCCAGTTCCAGCGCTCTGCCCGCAATACTGCCTTTCTCAACGAAACCGTGAGCAGCGCCGAGACCATCAAGAGCCTGGCAGTAGAGCCGCGCATGCAACGGCGCTGGGAGTCCCAGACTGCAGAGATGGTCGAGGCCGGCTTCGCCAGCCAGACCTTGGGCAGCTCGATCAGCCAGGCGGTGACCCTGCTGCAGAAATGCACCGCCGTTGCGGTGATCTGCTGGGGCGCAAGCAAAGTTATTGGCCTGGAGATGAGCATCGGCCAATTGATCGCCTTCAACATGATGCTGTCTCACGTCAGTCAGCCGCTGGCCAAGTTGATCGAGGTCTGGCAGCAATTTGTCCAGGTGCGGGTATCGGTGGACAAACTGGGCGACATGCTCAACCTACCGGTCGAGCAAATGCCTGGCCAGCAGCGTCCGCTACAACCATTACGAGGCGAAGTGCGTATCGAGCAGTTGGTGTTCCGCTATCGTCCCGACCTGGAACCTGTGATCAAGGGGTTGGACCTACACATTGTAGCGGGTCAGACCCTGGGGATCGTCGGGCCGTCCGGCTCAGGCAAAAGCACGCTGACCGGCTTGCTGCAAAAACTCTATACCCCTGATGCCGGACACATTCTGATTGACGGCTTGCCCCTGCAGCACCTGGAGCCGACGTGGCTGCGCAGCCAGATTGGCGTGGTGCTGCAGGAAAACTATCTGTTTAACCGCAGCGTGCGACAGAACATTGCCCTGCGTCACCCCACTGCCTCCCTGGAAGCAGTGATCGCCGCCGCCCGCTTGGCGGGTGCCCACGACTTTATCCTGCAACTGCCGTTGGGCTACGACACGGTGCTGGCCGAAGCCGGCAGTTCGCTGTCGGGTGGCCAACGCCAGCGCATCGCCATTGCCCGCGCACTGATGGGCGACCCGAGCATCCTGATTTTCGATGAGGCCACCAGCGCGCTGGACGACGAATCCCAGGCATTGATCCAGGGCAACATGGCGCGGATCGCTGAGGGGCGCACGGTGATCATCATCGCTCACCGATTGTCAGCAGTGCGCCAATGCCAACGCATTGTCGCCGTTGAACAGGGGCGGATCAGTGAGTCGGGCAGCCATCTTGAGCTGCTCGCCAGCGGTGGTTGCTATGCACGCCTATGGGCGCTGCAGCAGGCGCTGCGCAAGGAGGAGGCATGATGCGTTGGTCATGGTTGAGCATTCCTCGGCAGGTTTGGCGCGCGTTGTGCCAGGCGCCTGCCGCACTCAAGCGCAGTCGCGACGAATACGAGTTTCAGCCTGGTTACCTGGAAATTGCCGAGCGACCGCCAGCGCCTTGGGCGCGTGGCACGGCGATGGTGTTGATGGTGTCGATCGTACTGGCGCTGGCCTGGGCGATTCTCGGCTTTCTCGACATTCACGCCAGTGCCTCCGGCCGCTTGATAGTGCCTAGCCACACCAAGGTGATTCAGGCCCATGAAGCGGGTGAAATCGGTGCGATCCATGTCCGTGACGGGCAACGGGTCAAAGCCGGTGACGTGTTGGTGGCGTTGAACCCGATCGGCGTTGATGCCGAGCTGAGCGAGCTACGCGCTCAGCTGGCGTTCAAACGCCTGGAGCTGGCCAGGGCCCAGGCACTGCTGACCGATGACCCACTTGGCAGCTATCTGCCGCCACCAGGTCTGAGCCCGGAGCAGTCGATGGCAGCCCGTGCGCAATTGGCAAGCACCTGGAAAGAAATCAGCGCCAACCTCGACAGCCTGAATGCTGAAATGGCCATCAATCAGGCCGGCCAGCGGGCTCGCCGTGTGGAGATTGCCGCCTTGGGCAAACTGGCGAGCAATGTCCGGCGGCGCCTCGATGCACGCCGGGCGATGGCGGCCGAGCAACTGATGCCCCAGGTTGAACTGCTGGAGCAGGAAAAGGAGCAACTGGAGGTTGAGCGCTCGCTGGCTCAACAGCATGCCGAACTGCAGGTGTTAAAGGCCGAGGCGCGCAATCGTCAGGAACAGCGCGACAGTTTTCTGGCCCGGACCCAGCGCGAGCAGCACGACCTGCTCCATCGCACCGAGCAGGACATTGCCATTCTTGAACAGCAACTGATCCGCGGGCGCGACAAGCAGCGCCTGCAAACATTGCTGGCACCGGTTGATGGCGTGGTTCAGCAATTGGCGGTGCATACCCTGGGCGGTGCGGTACAGCCAGCGCAACAACTGCTGGTGATTGTGCCAGAGGGTGCGGAGCTGGACGCCGAAGTCATGGTGTTGAACAAGGATGTGGGCTTCGTCAGGGCTGGCCAGCTAGTGGAGATCAAGGTTGATGCGTTCCCCTATACCCGTTACGGAACCTTGCGTGGAACGGTAATGCATGTGTCTGGTGATGCCATCAAGGATGAGCAGCAGGGCTTGGTGTTCCCAACGCGCATCCGGCTGGAAAAGGCCGCTATTGCCGTGGACCAGGGCTGGGTGCCCTTGCAGGCGGGGATGACAGTGACCGGCGAGATACGCACGGGAGATCGGCGGGTGATTGACTACCTGCTGGGCCCGATCCAGCAGTACCAGTCCGAAGCCTTGCGGGAGCGTTGAAATGACCAGTGCATTTATCCACGCTGACGACGATACAGCGAACACCCTGGATACCGGCCTGGAGGCCTTGGCGTGGGCGGCACGGCGTTTTGACCTGACCCTCACGGCGGCACAGCTGCGTCACCGCCTGGGCCGCGTCGAGGGTATGGCCGACAGTCTTGACCTGCGCCGTTGTGCCGGCTGGGTCGGTCTGAGGGCGAGGGCCGTGCGCAGCAGCGTACAACGCCTGGAACACCTGCCGTTACCCGCCTTGCTGGATACCGCGCACGGTTGGGCGGTGCTCGATGCAGTCGAACCAGAGCAGGTCACCCTGTTCTGGCCGCTGGAGGGTCGCTGTCAGGTTCTGCCCCGCGAAGATTTGGCTGAGCTGTGGCAGGGCGAAGTGCTGTTGCTGGCCGAACAGCACACCGGCTTGAAAGCATCCGGTTTCGGCATCGCCTGGTTCTGGCCCTCGATCCTCAAGCATGCACGGCAGTTTCGTAGCGTGTTACTGGTCTCGCTGATGCTGCAGTTGGTGGCCTTGGTCACGCCGCTGCTGTTCGAGAACATCATCGACCGGGTGCTGGTCAGCCGGGGTCTATCCAGCCTGCAAGTATTGGGCATTGCCCTGCTGGCGTTGGCGCTGCTCGAGCCGCTGTTTGGCCTTCTGCGTTCCTGGCTGTTTTCCAACTTGGCCAGCAAGATCAACGCCGAGTTGTGCGCGCGCTTGTACCAGCATCTGGTGCAGCTACCGCTGAGCTATTTCCAGCGTCGTCAATCGGGCGAGATCATTGCCCGGGTCGGCGAGATGCAGCAAATCCGCCAGTTCCTCACCGGCTCGGCGCTGACTTTGGTGCTGGATCTGGCCTTCTGTAGCCTGTTCATTGCTGTGATGTACAGCTATGCACCGCTGTTGACCTGGGTGGTGGTCGGTTCGTTGGCCTTGTACTTCCTGTTTTGGTTGTGCGTGGGCCCGTTGTTGCGCAGCCGGGCACTACGCGAGTACGAACTGGGTGCGGCAAACACGGCCTTTCTCACCGAGACCGTGACGGGCATCGAAACCATCAAGACCGGTGCCACCGAAGGTGGTTTCCAGCAGCAGTGGCAACGTCAGTTGGCGGCGTATGTGCGGGCTGCGTTTCAGACGCGCATTGTCGGCATCTGGGCCGGGCAGGGTATTGGTCTGATTCAGAAGCTGACCGCCGCGCTGCTGCTGTGGTGGGGCGTGATGCTGGTTATGGATGGGCAGTTGACGCCTGGCGAACTGGTGGCTTTCAACATGCTGGCCGGCCATGTGGTGGAGCCGATTCTGCGGCTGGCCCAGGTCTGGCAGGACTTCCAGCACACTCTGATCTCGTTGCGACGCCTGGGCGATATTCTCGACACCGAGTGCGAAAGCGGTAGCGGCGGTCTGGCCTCAGTGCCCGCGCTGCAGGGCGCGGTGAGTTTCCAAGGCGTGCGTTTTCGCTATGACGAAGATGGCCAGGAGATCCTGCGCAACCTCAACCTGGAGGTACAGCCAGGGGAGTTCATCGGTATTACCGGGCCCTCCGGCTCGGGCAAGTCGACCCTGACCCGCCTGCTGCAACGCCTTTATGTAGCGCAGCACGGCCGGGTATTGGTGGACGGCATCGACCTGGCCATTGCCGACCCGGTGGCACTGCGTCGCAACATGAGCGTGGTGCTGCAGGAAAGTGTGCTGTTCGCTGGCAGCATTGCCGAGAACATACGCCTGTGCCGACCCCAGGCCAGCGACGCCGACGTGCACGAGGCGGCCACTCTGGCCGGTGCTGCGACCTTTATCGAGGCGCTGAGCCAGGGTTATGACACCCAGGTCGGTGAGCGCGGCGGCCAGCTTTCAGGCGGCCAGCGTCAGCGCATAGCCCTGGCTCGGGCGCTGCTGACCAATCCCGGAATCCTGTTGCTGGACGAGGCCACCAGTGCCCTGGACTACGAGTCCGAGGCGGCGATGATGGCCAATCTGCAGCAAATCGCCCAGGGCCGCACGGTCATCAGTGTCGCACATCGCCTCAACACGCTGCGTCATGCCCAGCGGATTCTGGTCATTGACCAAGGCCAGGTCATCGAGCAAGGCAGCCACGAACAGCTGCTCGCTCTGGACGGGTTATATGCCCGGCAATGGGCCTTGCAGATGAAGGATTGAGTCTGCGACCCACTGACAGCAGGAGGACGCACGAACCAGCCATGTCGCCCCACCCCTGATACCCGCATCGCCAGACAGTCCTTCGCAGAATGAAGGACTTCGCTTAACAACAGACAGAGGATCACTAGCCATGGCTTTTATGTCCAAGGACTTTCTACGCCTGCTCAACACCCTGATCGATCGTCAGATCAAGGCCGCAGGTCGCCAGACCGAATGGTTCAATATGAGCGCCGAGGAGCGTGCCGCCTATATCCAAGAGGTCGGCGAACGGCTGCTGGACATGCAAAAGAGCACCCTGAGCGTGCTTGCAGCTCAGCATTTTCAGATGCAGGAAAACCCCGTGTCGGTCGGTGACCACCTGCAGGCGTTGCAGCAACGACGGCTGCAGATGAAAGGTTTACCTAAAACACCGGCGACCAACGCTTACACACAACAACTGGACCGCGAAATACTGCTGTACAGCCGCCAGCAGATGGCTATCACGCATTATGACAAGACCTGGGGCAAGGCCCTGGCGATTCTCAATCCGGACAGCTCGAAGCCCCTGAGTGCGCTGACTTTGAGGGAGAGCGCGAAGATCAAGCTGGCCAAGCTGGATCTGCGCATCAGTAAACTGGAGCAGCAACTGAGCAAGCAGATTGCCGATTCCACCTTCAGCCAAACCTACGTAACGCTGTTCTCCGAGCTGCAGGCTTACAAGGACGTCAGTGCCCGCTACAGCGCCTTGCTCAACGCACCCGCTGCACAGGAAGCCACCGCTCTTGGTGCGCTGACTAACGCACCCCGCGCGTCTGATGATCAGCCAGTGAATATTTCTCTGCTGATGATGGAGGAACGTCCCGGCTACATTCGCATGAACGTCGCATTGGTCAATGCCAGTTCCGATGGCCGCTTCAAGGACATGTTCCTGGAAAACGGCAGGTTGGTAGTCGCTACCGACAACGTCCTCAACTTCTCCTTTGGTACCGCCGCGCGCTCCCTGGCTTGGCAGCAACAATACCGGCTCAAGAATGAGTTTCCGTCGGCTCGCTCGGCGACCTATACACCGATTCGCTCGGTCTTGGTTAAAACAGAATTTGTCGAGAAATACTTCGCCAACCACCTGGTGTCGGAGACCTGTTTGCGTGAAGGCTTCAAAGCACAACTGCTGAGTAATGGTCGCAAGTTGCTGCTGACCAGCGTTGACCGCAGGGTGCCAAACCAGATCGGCATTCAGGTTTCTGGCCAGGCATTGAACACCGTTGCCACTCGTGAAGTGCCGTTGGCAACCGCCTTGAGCGATCTGATCAATCAGTACGCGGACATCAGCAGCTTTCAGACAATAGGGTTGGAGGACTATCGCCACAGCAGTTACAACCCGGACCGTGATGGTCAGTTCGTCAACATTCACGAACTGGAACGCTCGGTTGGTTTCGCCGACACGCAGTACTTGCTCGAAATGCTTCAAGACGGTCGCTACCTGTCCGCGACGCCCTTTGGTGTGATGAGTACTGATGGCGACAAGGTCACTAGCAGTCACTTGAACAAGGCACAGACAGACGCACTTTATAAGTACAACAGCGACTTTTTCGCGAAGTTGGAACAACTGCGTGACGGCGGAGCCACGGCCAGTCGCTTGTTTGAAGGCAGCAGTGAACGTGTGGCGTTCGAGCAACAACTGTTGCGCTTGCTCGAGCGCAACCACATGACGCCGGCAGGGGTGTTATCGCCGCAGTACACGCGTAGCAGCCTGCGCGACATCAAAGGCAATAACCTGAACAAGGTGCTGTGGGAGCAGGCGTTCGCCGCGTCGGTGTGGCAGAGCCCCGACAATCACCCGCTGTTATTCAGGTTGGCGGCGAATCTGGTCAAGGACAAGAAAAGCGTGGCCAGAATCCTTAAAGGCGGCTACCTGCAGAGCGATGTTGCTCAGGCCAAGGTGCTGCTGGCACCGCTGTACGAAGAATGGCGAATGCGGGCAATCGACGCGGAGAACCAGCGAGTCGCTACTGCCAATGCTGCACCGCATCCAAACAACCTGAAACGAGAAGTCTTTGATCGGGTTGCAGTCGAGCAATCGCTAGACAGCAAGTTACTCACCCTGCTGCTGAACGGTCCAGATAGTCTTGAGAGCGCTGATGCACACCTGCGCCCGGAAGTTGAGGCGGCGCTGTCGAGCACTGAGGGCCGGAGCCTGCGCAAGCAAACCTTGTTCCATGCCTTGCGACCTGTTGCCGATAGCTTTTCCAAGGCGGCGATCCCGGTCAACCCTCATACTGCGCTAACGCCAGAAGGTGGTGGCGACAAAGTCATCATCAACAACCGGCTGGATCAGCCCGACCCGTATCTGATCCTCAATACCCGCGCGGAAGGGGAGCCGAACGGCGACGGTTCGTCCCAAATCAAAGACGACAAGTACCGCAGCTACAATCAGTTTCGCCCGGACCCCAAGAATCCCGCCACGCGCTATATGAATGACCTGGATACCCCGTTCGTCGGTGGCATTTCCGGGACCACCCAGACGGTCAGTAATGTCTTGCCGGAACTGTTCGGTGGCGCGTTGAACGTCAAGCAATACTGGCAGTTCCAGATGGCCAATGCCGCTTTCATGATCCGCAATGGCTACCACTCCTTTTTCGAGACACTCTACGTCGCTGCACGTTATGAACCGCAGGAGGAGGGGAGTATTGGCAAGGACCTGTTGCGCATGTTCGACCAGTACCGTGCTGAAGGCAGCCACCGAGCATTGCAGGGTGAACTGTATGAAGGGGTGATGGCGCGTATTCTACCGATCATCAATGAGGGCTTACCTGTCGCTGAGCAGTTCTACCCACCGCGCTTTACCAATATTGGTCCAAGACCCGCGCTGCTGGGACAGGCAGCGAAGGACTTGGAGCTCAAGACCGGGATGGCGCTTGAGGGGGAGGGATATGGAGCCCGTCAAGGCAGCGCTGATATCCAACAGTTCGCTGCCGATCCTGAACAGTTCGCGAAAACGCACGTCCTCAGCGGCGAGGCACTGATTAAGTCTGGGCGCCTTCCGGCTCAGGGCTTTGCCAAGTTAGTGAAGGTTGCAGCGGACCTCTATGAGATCGAATATGCCGAGCCTGTTGCCGAAGGTAAATCGGCTAGCCATGCCGACCGTGTGGCGGCATATTTTCTTGGCTACAACGGTCCGAATCAGGCCAGTAAATCCCCCGCTTATGTGGACATTCCCAAACACGCGGCCCCCGGCAGCTTTCTCTTCACCGCCACACTGTCAGGCGGCTCGCTGATAGTCACCAGCCTGGACGCAAACACCTATCGGGTTTACCACGACGGCCGGGTCAACAGCTCGCTACTGTACGACAACGTGGTGATGGCGATCGACTTCAAGGATTATCAGGTACCCGATACTGCCGAGGGGTTGGCTTCGGCGTATATGCAATACGTTGATGGCGAATGGCAGCTGGCATGCCAGCGTCAGGAATATCAGCGAAACGGCAGAAGCCTCTCGCCGAAGCTGCGTGATGGTGAGCAAGCGCTTTCGATCCAGGTTGCCGCAAGCCAAGTGCGGGAGCGCAATCAGGCTGAGTTCAATGCTTACCGCGAAAAGATTCATCAGCAGTTGAGGAAGGTCGCAAAGTTGTTCGGGGTGTCTGTCGAAGGGGTGGCAGATGGTGTCTATACAGACGGCGAGTTTTCCTCCCGGCATCCGGCAATTGCTGCTTGGAATCGGCTGCGTGAAGCGGTCCAGGCCAAGGTCAACGCCGACATTGAGCAATTGGCGGATAAGCGTAATCAACTTCACAACACCAGACGCAGCTCACGCAACAAGGCACTGATCGATCAGCAGCTCAAGCAACTCGACCTGACTGAAGACTTCTACCGGGCACAGTACGACTCTGTATTGCGCGAAGCGGCCTGCGTAGACAAAGCCTGGCTCTGGCAGCAAATCAAGGCTAAAGCAGGCACTGCTGCCGTAGTAAGGATTGACGATACCGCAATCCAGGGTGGGGCAACCGAGCGCACCGACAGTGTGGGCGAACGTTACGCGATCGCCGAGGCCTATCAGCGTGGAGCACTGGGCCCCGGGTTTACTGAGGGCTTGCGCAACTTCCGGGATATCGCAATTCCCGGTTTGGACGACAAGATGTCAGTCCTGGAGATGAAGCGTCTGTTTCTCGACGGCCAACTCACCCTTGAGCAACAGGGGGCCTTGAGTGGTCGTATCAGTAAAGCGAGCCAGGCCGAGTACATCGATAAAGTGCTGAGCCGCACGGTACTGTTCAGCGAGGACTTCCATCGTGCTGGAAGCACCTTCAGCCTGCTGGCACCGCAAGATTTTTATCTGTCGCTGGTTGGCGACAAATCCGGTGGGCGTTGTTATCCCTTGGTCAGGGCCATGGCGGTTGCGCTGGCCAGTGGTGGCGAGGACGGTGTAATCAGCCTGGTGGAAAAACTGTTCGTGGCCGCCGCCGATCCGCAAGCGGGCAGCTCTACGTTACTCAAAAACAGCTTGGGCAGGCTTCACGCCAATGCCGACGCCGTTGAGGCGTCAACCGAGCTGGGCAAATGCACTGTGACCGAGGTGGTTTCCCGACTGGCTGATACGAGCAAAACCTCGATGTTCGCGCTCAACACCCAAGGGCACTCGATGCTGGTGGGGAGCACCGTAGGAGCCGAAGGGCGTCGCTACTACTTCTATGATCCGAATGTCGGAATCTTTGCCTTCGACAATACAGCCAGCCTGTCCGTGGCGATGGAGCGATACCTGATCGAGCGCGAACAGGCTGCTCATTATGGTTCGTTTGGCACCCGGTCGGCTCCGGTATTCAATCTGGTGCAGATCGATGCCAGCAAAATGGCCGAAGTGCCGGTGGGCAACGGCCTGAATGTTGCTGACCTGTCACGCGCTGATGAGCTGGTGAGCTCGATTGAGCAGCGGCGGCAGGTCGAACGCACACTGAGCACCCAAGCGCAGGCTATCGAGGACACCCACCTGCGCACGGCGCTGGTGACACTCGATGCCGAGCAGTGGGGAGCCCGATACCAAGAAGCATGCACCCTGCTTGCGCGGGAGGCGGGTCTTGACCATCACTGGATGCCGGTGATTGCCAATACCGAAGCGCAGAGCGAAGGCCAGTACCGGGTTCAGTTCATCAACCGTGATCAACCCGAGCAAACCCGCTGGCTGACGACCGAAGATGCGACCTTTATCGAATTCCGGCGTTTCGTCGACGAAAATCTGCAGATGCTGAGTCGGCACTTTACCCTTGAGCATGGCCAGATGCGGCCTAAGGGTGAGGTCGCTGAGGTCGCACCGGTGGACGGTTTGAACGCAGGCTTTGCAGTGCAGGCGCTGATCCAGTGGTTCGCCGACAGAAACCGCAAAGACGCCGCTCGCGGAGGGACAGCCCCTGATCTTGCTACCGCGCTGAAAGTGCATAGTTACATCAACTTTATCCAGATGGGGCACGGTACCGTCCAGGACGTGGCCAAGGTCACCGAGCTGGTCCGCACGGCACTGCGCGGCGAAGCGGTCGCTGCTGAGTCCACGCTCAAGGACTTCGCCTCCACCCTGGGACGTACCGCCAATGAAGGCGCTGGAGTGCTGTTGGGCGCAGCCATGGTTGGCTTGGATTCGTTTGAGCTGGCTCACGCCGAAAACGATATGCAAAAGGCCGTGTTCGGCACGCAGCTCGCCTTCGACTCGGCAAGCTTCGTGACCGGTATTGCGGGGGTGAGCGTCGGGCTGATCGGTGCCTCCACCGCCGCAGCAATGTTCGGCGGTTGTGCGGTGGTCCTGGGTGGGCTTGCGGTCGGCTTTACCGCATTGGCACAGGCGTATGGTGAGGTGACTGTGGACGCCCAGGCGGTGGGCCGCTACTTTGAAGCGCTCGACAGCGCATACAAAGGCCACGGTTATCGTTATGACGAGAACAAGCAGGTGCTGGTCCCCCTTGCCGGGGCAGTAGTGAAGACCGTTGACTTGCGCAACGGGAAAATCGACTTCGACAGTCAGTACATCTACCGCACGCATCACGGCAATACCGGTTCTGGAGCGATCAACTATTTCTTTTGGGGCGGCGACATGCCCGTGATGGTCCGCGATCGCAGTCAGGCGGTCGAGGTGCGCAGTGGCATCGGCTATGGGAGCCACCAGCCGCTCGCTCACAGCGATAGCCGGGTGGTTATCCTGCCGGGGACGCCCAAGTCCTATATCAGCTACGAATACCAGACACTTCCCGGCGCAACCAACCGCCATGATGGCGGCTTTGATGTGATTCGTCGGCTTGAGAACGACAGACGCTTTGACTACGACTTCTACAACTTTCCGGCCGAGTACACGATCCGCAAGATTTATCAGGAATACGTCGATACGCCGGTCGAGGTGCTGCTCGATCAGCGTAATCGGCAACTGGTAGTACCCGAGCTGCCCAATGAACTGCATGGCTACCTGCGCTACGAGATCAAGGGCGCAGGGGGCGAGTACCTGATCGGTCTGAACGAAGGCGTGCGGGTCAAGCTCAGCAGCGACACAGGCAGTGTGCCTTCGCGCTGGATCATCGATAGCAGCCAGCTTGCCAGCGATAGCATCAGCGTTTCGCACCAGCAGTTGGTGGTCGGTGGTGTTGTGGTGGAACTCGATCCGGCCCACAACGGTCGCGTACTAGTGGTCAATGCCAAGGGCGAGGTGCGGGAAGTCGATTTTGCCGGTATGACCACTCGGGTATTAATGGAGGACGCCAGTAAATGGCAGGTGCCAGGTCATCGCATCGAGCAGCACCTGAGCGACTTGGCCAAGGCTCATCAGCTGCAGGGTCAGTACGTTGTGGTGGAAAATTACAGCCATGAGGGACGCAATGTCGGCCGGGCCTACTACGATGTCGCCAACGATCGCATGCTGTTCACCAACACCGACGTGGAGCAGGCCAGGCATGCTCAGTTGGGGGCAGTGATCGGCGAATACGCTTACTTTTTTGACGCCGAGAACGCCACGGCGTGGCGGGTCGAAATCAACAGTGGAAAAGTCGATGCGCAGTTCGAACCATGGTTCAGTCAGAGTGCGGGCAGCATCAGCCGGTTGTGGCAAGAAGGGGATGTGGCCTACCTGACGCGCCGCCATGCGCTCAAAGATGGCAGTGTGGCCGAGCTGAGCTACCGGATCCAGGGCGATCGCATGGAACTGGTGAGTGCCGTTGGTGATGAGGCGCTGCTTCAGCTCTCGGCGAGCAATGGCCGCTATGGCGACGCGGTACTCACCATGCTCCACGGCTACAAGAGTAATGGCGCTGCGCGCACCACCCCACTCTATGGGTTGGGTGCGCGATCTATCGAACCAACCTCTGCCGCATTGATGACGGTATTTGGCACCGATGCGGCTGGCGTCGCGCACCGCTATTGGATACGGACCAGCGACGGCACCGTGATCAAGCCGAACCTGGCGCCACCTGGGGACAATACTCTACGTTTTGAGGCGCATGAGAAAAACCGCAGTGCCTGGCCTATTCCCGCTGATCTGGTGTTGGCGGGCAGCATGCCCGGCCTCGATGGCAACGAAGTGTTCTTTTTCTACAGCAAGGCGCAGAAGGTCCTGTTCCGTCAGGAGGGGCCGGGCCAGGCCGTGCTCGACTGCACCCGCCCGACAGCATTGCGGGTGACAACCCCAGCGTTGGCGAATGTGATCGACTTGAACGGCGTCCCGGTGCTGCTGACCGAGGACGGGCGTCTGGCGCGGATCAATGCCAAGGGACAGCTCAGCTACGAGGCCGTCAACGAGCATTGGCTCAAGGGGCGTAAAGCCTGGTGGCAAGATCTATCCGGTGTTGCTGGCCGCAGCGCAACCTTGGCCGTGTTTGGCGTCAAGGGCAGTGACGGCAAGAGCGTGCTGCCCGTGTGGTACCAGAACGGGCAGGTGGTGGTGGCTTCCGCACCGTTGCAAGGCAAGCCTTTGCAGTTTCTGGGATTCGAAGCGGACGGCGGCGCTGCGCGGATTTTCGATCCGGCGAGTGGCAAGCTCTATCGTCAACCTGCTTTGAACCCTTCAACGCTTGCCGACTTGTTTGGCAGCGATGAGGTCCTTGAGGTGGCGGCGCAACTGCCCGCTGCCAGTGAACTGGTGCCCAATCTGCATCTCAAGGCGGCGGAGCTCACTGACGCCGGATTACGCCTGACCACGGTCAAAGGCGAGATTCTGCTGCGCGACAACAAGGGTGAGTTGCAGCTGGTGGCGGTCGACAAAGACTGGCAGCAAGATAATCTTGCTCGTTTGCCACAAGCACTCACCGAGCTCGCCAGCCAGTGGCGGGCCACAGGTGTGCTGACTTTGTTGGGGCAAGACGCGCAAGGGTGGTTCGACGTCAGCAGTGGCCAAGTATTTTCTGGCAAAGGTGTCCCGGCCGAGGAGGGCTTGCGCTTCGTGGGAACCGCCACAGGGGCGAGGGCGGCCTATGTATACAGCCCGACAGACCAAGCCTTGTACCTTGTCTGGGCGGGCAGCCCGAAGAAACTCGGCCACTACACCGCTGTCGAGCGCGTGGGGTCGTCGTTGTTGCTACGAGGCGGCGGCTTGGCGGGTAGCCAGTACGATCTGAAGCCGCCGCTGATTGACGGTGTCGACAGTGTAGTGCTGCATGGCGGTGCCAATAACGATACCTACCGCCTCAGCCAGGAAATGTGGTCGCACTACCGCACTGTCGTCATCGATAACGATGACCCGGATCAGGCCCTGGACCGATTGATCATACCGGCAGCCGATGGAGAAAAGCTCCTCGTCAGCCGTCATGATGATGATCTGATGCTGACCGACTGGGAGGGTGGCACAACCTTGCTCGTACGCAAGGTATTTGGCAGCCAGGCGGCGACGCACCGGCACCTGCAAATCGAGCTGAAAGGTTCCGGAGCGGTGATAAGTATCGATCATCTGGTCGCGGGGTTTTCCCAGGTAGGGGCAGACAAAAATGCGCTGTTTGAGCTGTCTTGGGCTAACCAGGCGTCGCAATCGGCGGAGAACGCAGCGAGCCCCAACCTGACTAAGTTGAGCGGTGCGATGGCCGCGTTTGCTGATACCGGTGGTACCCGCGAATATTTGCCGCAAAACCGCCAGACCACGCATGGGGCACTGGTGCCTTCGATGTCTTGAGGTAGCACGAGAAACAGCAGGAGGGGCGCAACGCGCCTCCTGCTCCGTCCTCCGCTAGAACCATTCCTTTTGTAGAAACTGCCCAGAACATGATCAAACCCAGTATTTCGCGACAGCGGGCTCCTATCGGCTGCCTGCTCGTCCTCCTGTTACAGGTTGAACCGGCTGCCAGTGCGTCTCGGGACTATCCACCAGTGGCCATTCCCAGTGATCTTTGGCGGGTATACCAGGATGCCCGAGCGCACAATACCGAGCTGGCAGCGGCCCGCGCTGACCAGGCAGCACGGGCCGAGGCAGTGCCTCAAGCCCGTGCTGGCTTGTTGCCGACGCTGTCGGGCAGTGCCGAGCTCAAAGACAGAACGACGACCATGCAACAACCGCAGGATGACCTCGGGCGCAGTGGTAGCAGCTACCAGGTGGCACTAAACCAGCCTGTGTTGCGCGTCGATCGCTGGTTCAACCTCAAGGCTGCCGAGGCCCAGCATCAGCAGGCGCTGCTGGAGTTGGAGATTGCCGAGCAGAAGCTGATGCTCGACAGCGCCCAGGCGTATTTCGGCCTGCTCAAATCCCAGGACGCACTCGCTGCGGGCAAGGCCGAGGAGGCCGCCTTCAAACGCCAGCTGGATTTGGCAGAGAAGGGCTTGCAACTGGGCTTGTCCGACCGTACCGATGTGCTGCAGGCTCAGGCTGGTCATGACACTGCCCGGGCCAATCGCATTGCTGCGCAGAAGCAGGTGGACAATGCGTTTGAAGCCCTCGATACCTTGACTCATCAACAATACACCGCGGTCCAGGGGGTGCGGCATGACATGCCGGTCCTGTTGCCCGTGCCCAACGATGCGCGGCGCTGGGTTGATAGGGCAATGCAGCACAACGTCGCGCTACGGGTCAGCCAGCAAGCCCTGCAGGTGGCACAGCAGACGCTGAATGCACGCAAGGCCGGGCATGCGCCGACCGTAGATGCAGTGATGCGCTATCAGATAGGCGACAACGACAACCTCGGCTTTGGCAACAGCGGGGTTCGGGGCGGCGGCTATGGCGGCAACGCTGAGCAGCGCTCGCTTGGTCTGCAACTCGAGATTCCGCTGTTCAACGGCGGGCAGACCAGCTCGCAGGTTCGCGAAGCCTATCAGCGCACGCGCCAGCGAGAACTCCTCAACGACAACCTGCGTCGCCAGGTGGTGGAGAACACCCGCAACTTGCATCGTGGTCTCAACAGCAGCGTCGAGCAGATCCAGGCGCGTCGCCAGTCGATCATCTCCAACCAAGGGGCGGTACTGGCATCGCAGCTGGGATTTCAGGTCGGTACGCGTAATATCGTTGATGTGCTCGAAGCCCAGCGGCAGCTCTACAACGCGGTTCGTGAGTACAATGACAGCCGCTATGACTACATTCTCGATACGCTGCGCCTGAAGCAGTCGGTAGGCACGTTGGCGCCGCAGCACCTGAAAACGCTCTGCGATTACCTCAAGCCGAACTACGATCCTGATCGGGACTTCCTGCCGCCGGAGTTTCCCCATCAGCTGGTGACCCGCTAGCAGTGTCGGGCCAGTGAGACATGCGTTTGAAAGGACTGGAATGCTTGAGCAGTGAAAGGAGCGGGTGTTGCACAGGTTAGTGAGTTTTTTTGACAGTAGCAGACTGTCCTGCAACGCCTTGGGCGTACTGATCGCAATCGGGGGTGGTGCGGCGGTAGGTAACTACTACCGCGCGCAGGTTGAAGACGTCTACCGCAGCGGGATCGAAGCTCAGGCCCAAGAGCATGCCACGGCGCTAGGGCAGTGGAAGTCCGACGGATTTGCTATTGGCGCGCTATCGATACTAGGGCGACACAACCCAACGCTCAAACAAGTCATTCAGGAGCGTAGTCCCTCCCGGGAACTCATGGAGCAGGCAGCGATGCCGCTGAACACGCTGTCGATGGTGGTGGGTGCCAGCCATGCGTTTGCCGCCAACCTCGACGGGGAAATAGTGGCGGTCCACGACCTGCTCGATCGTTCACAACTGGGTGTGAGTGTGGCCTTTCGACCTTATTTCAACAATGCGCTCAAGGGCGTAAGTAGCGTCTATGGCGCCATCAGTACGGTCACTGGTTTGCGCACGTTCTACATGGCAGTACCGGTCTACGCGTCGCGCATCCGCCAAGACAAAGTAATCGGTGTGCTGGTGGCGCGATTCGATGCCAAGGTGCTCGATAGTGGGTTGAGCAAGCAGCACAATGGCGATATCAAAATGATCCTTTCGTCCAGTGGCGTGGTGCTGGCTTCCAATACACCAGCGATGCTGCTCAAGGCCGATCGTCAGTGGACGCTGAGTGGGTTTTCAGGCGAGATTCGCCAGCAGTTCGTCGATTATCCGTTTTCCGCAGGCGTACCCGACAGGTTGCCGTTCGATACCCACCAGCCCGTCGTTACGCTGGAGGGGCGGCGTTATGGCGTGTCTAGGGCCTATTTTGACTGGAGCGACCCAGGTGGCCCATGGTCCCTGATCACGCTGGGCGACCTCGACTCGTTCCTGCCCAGCGAACAGATTCTGTTGATCAATGGGTTGAGTGCCGCCCTTTTTTTCCTGCTGTGGTGGGGCGGGCTACGGTGCTTGGCGGATGCTCGACAGCACAAACGCGACGTTTCGCTGATCGAGCAAAGTGAACGGCGACTGGACATGGCCCTGCAGAGCGGAGCGCTCGGCCTTTGGGATTGGAATGTCAGCCACGGCATTGTCGTCAACAGCGATGTCTGGTTATGTATTCTCGGTTACAGCCAACATGAGCTGGAGCGTTCCTTTGGCAATGGTCTGAATCGCTGGACCAGCCTTATACATCCGGATGATCGCGAATCGGTCATGGCTAAACTCAACGCCCATCTGGATAACCAGGTTGACGAATACCGGGCCGAGTACCGGATACGCAGCAAGCGTGGATGCTGGCTGTGGGTGCTGGACATCGGCAAGGCCATGGAACGTGATGCCCA
The DNA here is from genome assembly GCF_049310525.1 of Pseudomonas sp. GZD-222. Classification (NCBI taxonomy): domain Bacteria; kingdom Pseudomonadati; phylum Pseudomonadota; class Gammaproteobacteria; order Pseudomonadales; family Pseudomonadaceae; genus Pseudomonas; species Pseudomonas sp. GZD-222. The sequence continues at coordinate 74,718 of NZ_JBMOWO010000080.1, read as the reverse complement.
GGGTGTCGCGATACGGGTTACCGGGGTGCTGCAAGACATCACCCAGGCTGTCGAGGTTCAGCGAGCTATTGTCGAGAGCCAGAGTAAACTCAAGTCGATGATTGCCAATATTCCAGGGGTGGTTTTTCGCAGTCGGCCCAATGCTACGCGCGAGATGATGTTTGTCAGCGATGCCATCGAGGCGTTGAGCGGCTATCCAGCGCAGCATTTTTTATCCGGCTGGGCCTATCGTGAGCTTGTCCACCCCGAGGACCTGGGGATTTTCGACGGGAGTCTGCACAGTGCCAGCTATGTGCTCGAGTACCGGATCATTACCGCTACACAGGATGTGCGCTGGGTCTACGACAAAGGGCAGACCATTGATTTGGACGGGGTGCCGCAGTACCTGGATGGGGTGATCTTCGACATCAGTGAGCGCAAGGCGGCCGATGCTCTGGTCAAGCAATCAAGGCGCGATGCCGAGCTGGCCACTCAGGCCAAGTCGGCATTTCTTGACTGTATGTCCCATGAGATCCGTACACCGCTGAACGCCATTGTCGGTATGGCCCATTTGGCCCTGAACCTGCCATTGGAGAAGGCGCAGCGCGGTTACATCGAGAAGATAGACCGCGCAGCGAAGAATCTGGTTGGCATCATCAATGGCGTACTGGACCTGTCCAAGATCGAAGCTGGCAAGCTATGCATGGAGCAGGTGAGTTTCGAACTCCGGGGACTGCTGGAGGATGTGTTATCTCTGGTGTGTCAGCGGGCTGAACAAAAGGGAATCAGTTTGCGTCTGGATATCCCGTCGCTGATGCCTCACCGCTATGTGGGCGACCCATTGCGCTTGAGTCAGGTGTTGACCAATCTGGTCGATAACGCGATCAAGTTCACCGAGGCTGGTCAAGTCTCCATCGGTGTTCGCCAAGTGCGGCAGTGGCATGACCGTGTCGAGTTGTGTTTCAGCGTGACAGACACCGGCATCGGCTTCAGTGAAGCACAGCGGATCCGCTTGTTCGATACCTTTGTCCAGGCCGACGCATCGATTACCCGGCGTTACGGCGGAACAGGCCTGGGGTTGGCAATCTCAAAAAAACTTGTGCAGATGATGCAGGGCAATATCTGGGTGGACAGTGGTGAAGGGCAGGGGACGGTGTTCAAGTTCACCGTGCAGTTGTGCTTGCCACTGCGCCAGGTGTTCGACGTGCCTGTCGTTGCACAGGACGAGCCGTTGGCACTCGGAGCTGGCAGCGCGGACCTGTGCACAAGCAACGATGTTGCGCATTCACTGGCGGGTGCTCGGGTTCTTGTGGTCGAAGACAATCTGCTGAACCAGGATGTATTGGAGGGATTACTACAGCGCGCCAAGGTAAGGGTTGTGATCGCCAGCAACGGCAAAGAGGCCTTGCAGCTGTTGCTGCGGGACAGTCAGTTTGACGGTGTGCTGATGGATTGCCAGATGCCGGTCATGGATGGCTACAACGCAGCGATCGAGATCCGCCGTCATCCCCATTTACAGGGTTTGCCGATTATCGCCATTACCGCCAATACGCTGGTGGGCCTGGAGGAGCGAGTATTGGCGGCCGGTATGAATGACCACATCGCCAAACCGGTGGAGGTCAATGCGCTCTATCGCACCGTGGCACGCTGGATCAAACCCGCGGGAACTGAGCCTGGCGATCTTCAACATGCTGCGCCTTGTGTAGTGCCAGTGCCGCATTACGAGGGTATTGACACGAAGCTTGGGTTGTCGGTGGTCAATCAGGATGTTGAGCTTTACAAAAAACTGTTGCGCTGCTTTCGCGAGCATCACCAGGATTTCGCCGAACGTCTGTGGCGCGTGTACCCGACCAAGGATCGTCGAGCCATGGGCTTTCTTGCTCATGGTCTGCGCAGCGCCGCAGGCCATATTGGTGCGACTGTCATACAGCGAGCGGCCAGGCAGTTGGAGGAACACTGTGCCGGGCAGGCGGAGTTGGCGCCATTGATCCGCCAACTGTCGCAACAGTTGCAGGTGGTACTGGAGAGCCTGGCCAGTCAGGAGCCGCACCGCAAAGCGCCTGCGGACAAGGGCGAAGATGCAAGCCGCCTCCAGGCGCTTAAACTGGAGCGCCTGGCTACGCTGTTGCAAGATCAAAACGCCCAAGCACTAGGCTTGGTCGATGAGCTCTGCGAGCAGGACGCCAACAGCGCACTGCTGGCTATTCAGGAAAAAGTCTATTGCCTGGAGTTTGAGCAAGCCTATGACATGTTGGCGGCGTTTCGACTGTCAGAGGTGCGGTAGATGAGTTGAACCAGGCCGAGTAGCGAGACATGTGTTCGTTGCACAGGTTGATGGTGCTGTGATGCAAGGCCCGGAGCGAATCGGTGATCTGTGATCGGTGTGAAACCACAAGGTTCAGAGGCGCCGGCTCGCCCTGCCAGCCTGGCAGTACCGGCAACAATCGCCCAGCAAGCAAGTCGCCGACGACATTCAATAGCGGCAAATAGGCCACGCCCTGACCTGCTACCGCCCAACGCCGTGCGACGTCGCTATCGTCACAGCAGAAATGTCCCTGCACGCGAACGTCTTCAACCTGCCCCGGTGCATGAAAGCGCCAACGACTTTCCGGTCGGCCAGTGCTGTTGCTGATGATGCATTCATGCGCACTCAGATGTTGCGGTGTGCAGGGCAGGGAATGTGCAGACAGATAAGTGGGGGCGGCGCAGGCGATGAAGTGATGCTGTTTCAAGACGGGGAGCTCGATCAGGTCCAGCGAGAGGCTTTTGCCAAAGCGCAGTGCCGCGTCGAACTTACCCTTGAGCAGATCCTCTTCCTTGTCGCTGAGCGCCAGCTTGATATATAGGCGTGGCCTGTCTTGTTTGAGTTGTGCGAACACATCGAGAAGCAGGTTTCTGCCCAGATCCGAGGACACCGTGAGCTCCAGCATGCCGTCATCATGGGTCAATGAACGCTTGCCGTTGTCCAGAATCTTCAAAGCGTGTTGTGCGCTTTCCAGGTAACGCACACCTTCAGGAGTGAGTTTCATGGTCCGCGTGGAGCGCGTGAACAGACGAACACCCAAGCGGTTTTCCAGGCGCTTGAGCGCCAGGCTGGCAGCGGCGGGCGTGATGGACATTGCACGAGCAGCGGGCGACAGACCTTGCAGGTCGGCGATCATCACAAACAGCTCCAGGTCTCCAAGGGTAGCCATGGTTCAATGCTCGCTATGGAGGCCGAAAAAGGTATGCGACGATCTCAGCAAGGCTCCGGACAGTGCGTCTAGGTCGCGATCCAGGTATTGCTCCAGGCCCGGCTGTACGAGCAGCTGCTGGATTGCCTGTTCATGTCGGCTGCGAATATCTCTCCCGGATTGTAATAGTGCCAAGTGGTATTTCAGGGCCAGGGCAAACAGGCGTGTCGACAGTGGCAACTGATCAGCCGTTTCGTGATCGTATGCTCCCTTGAGCAGAATATCGGCGTGGGTAATTTTCCAGGCCAGGTTGAGAATTCGGTCCTCTGGATCGGCATAGACGAGAATATGCTCGATCAACTCTCTGCTGCGGGTCAGGGCCTGGACCACAGGGGTGCCCGGTTGGTTGAGCCCCATCAGCGCCAGGCAGGCTGCACTGCGAAATGCGCTCGGGTCGTTCTCTGCTTCGCCACGGTCCAGCAGGATCGACACGGTATCGAGCAGTGCGTCAAGGTTTATGAGCGGGTTATGGGCCAGTTGCAGTGACAGTGCGCTGATGAATCCGTCACGCATGTTGCTGCCGGCCGAGGGTTCGGCAGCCGGTTGCAAGCCGTGCAGGGGTTTGTTCCGATAGGCCAATTGTGCCGACACCCGGGCCAGCACTACCGGCGGTGAAATTGGTTTGGCGATATAGTCTGCGGCGCCCAGCAACAGACCCAGGCGCTCATCTTCGATACTGCTGCGTGAAGTCAGGAAAATCACCGGAATATTGGCGGTGGCTGGATGGTTTTTGAGTTCACTGAGTACCTGAAAGCCGTCCATCACCGGCATCATGATGTCGAGGATGATCAAATCCGGGCTGGCGCTACGGGCCAGGGCGATGCCTCGCTCGCTGTCCTTGGCCAGCAGCACTTCATATTCAGCGGTCAGGGTCTTCGAGAGCACGATCAGTGATTGCGGATCGTCGTCGATGGCCAGGAGGGTATAAGGCTTGGGGCCGTGCTCTGCGTGCATGAAAGAAAAGACTCTGCAAAGTAGGGCGCCAGTTTAACTTATTTGATTTGTTGGTCGAAATTTCTGACTCCCTTAAAGCCCTTAGACGTTGAGAACGTAGATGGCAGAAGCTGGTTTGTCGAATCAGTGCCTTACGAAGCTCATGAACATTCTTAACATAGCACCTCGTTTAACATAATATACATTATGCGTAGTGCTCTATAGAGAGTCACGGCCACCGGTGGACCACTTTCAAAGCTGCTGCACCCCTCGAAAACCACCAAAGCCATTCGCGCCGACCCAAGCCTACAATCATTGCCTTGCCATCCCTCCATCGCGATACTGCTGCGCGTCAACATTGCCGCAGTCCCATTGCACCTGCACAACACACACAACTGGAGCCTCAAGGAATGATCAGTGCTGCAGCGTCTAGACCTTTCAACCAACAAGACATGGATGCTGTGTTGCGAATCTGGTTAGACGCGTCACTCAAAGCTCATGACTTCATAGACGCCGAGTTCTGGCGAGCTAACCTGGAGCCTATGCGAAATCTGTACATCCCGGCATCGGAAACCTACGTGATTGAGCGTGAGTCACGCGTGGTCGCGTTCTGTTCCTTGCACGATGAGCAACTTGCGGCGTTGTTCGTGGCACCCGATTTCCAGGGCATGGGGCTTGGAAAGCAATTGCTCGCGCACGCAAAGACATTGCGCAGTCAGTTGACCCTGGGGGTTTACAAGGCAAACGTGGCCAGTTGCGCCTTTTACCGTTCGCAAGGCTTTGCAGTGTGCGCAGAACAGATAGATGAACAGACGGGTCAGTTGGAGTATCTGATGACCTGGGCACGCACCTGACGCTGTTAATCGGGCCCTCGGCAATTACGGTGCCAATATTGAAGAGACGCAGCGAGTCCGTTACCCTATTCCTTCGTTAAGCCGTTATTTAATGCCTTTCATACTTAACTCAACTAAATGACTATTTAGTTGAGCTATTTATGCGCACGCCGTATGGATTACGTTAAAACCAACCCATCAGTGCCCTCACCTATCTATTTCTGACCTTCTTTTGTTCCAACAGCTGAACGCCCCTACAGCAACGCCATCTCTTCAAGAGATAACTCCATCTGAAATCAGCACTACAGGTGTTAACCAAAGCCTGCCTAAGATGAGCAATAACTCCCTACAAATACCGCGACGCTTACGCGGCGAACAAGAACCGGAGACTGCTCGATGCCCCTTCCCCACTCCCTGTGTGATGACCTGCGCCTGTTGCTCGGTGACCGGTTTTCCACCTCCGCCAGTGTGCGCGAGCACCACGGCAGCGATATTTCCGCCCTCGACCCGATGCCGCCGGATGCCGTTGCCTACGCCAACAGTCTCGACGATATCGTCAGTATCAGCGCCGCCTGCTACCGCCACGATGTGCCGATGATCGCCTATGGCAGCGGAACGTCCCTTGAAGGTTGGTTGCAGGCCACTCACGGCGGCGTGAGTATTGATGTTTCGGGCATGAACCAGATTGTCGAGATCCGCGTCGATGACATGGATGCCACCGTACAACCGGGCGTGACCCGCAAGCAGCTTAACGCTGCCTTGCATGGCACCGGGCTGTTCTTTCCCATCGACCCTGGCGCCGATGCTTCTCTGGGCGGCATGGCCGCGACCCGTGCCTCAGGTACCAACGCCGTGCGCTACGGCACCATGCGCGAGAATGTGCTGGGCATGACCGCCGTACTGGCCGACGGGCGTGTGATCAACACCGGTGGCCGGGCACGCAAGTCTTCTGCGGGCTACGACCTGACCCATTTGCTGGTGGGCTCGGGCGGCACACTGGCGACCATCGCCGAGCTGACCGTCAAGCTGCACCCGATCCCCGAGGCCATCTCGGCAGCGGTGTGCCGCTTCCCCAGTGTTGACCACGCCGTACGTGCGGTGATCCAGATCATCCAGCTGGGCGTGCCTATCGCCCGTATCGAGCTGCTCGATGCCTTGACCATGCGTGCGCTCAACGCTTACAGCAAAACGCAGCTTCGAGAAGTGCCTTCGTTGCTGTTCGAACTGCATGGCTCTGAAGCCGGTGTAAAGGAGCAGCTTGAGACCGTACGCATGGTCGCCGACGAACACCAGGGCCTGGACTTTGAATGGGCGGTGCATCCGGAAGACCGCAGCCGCTTGTGGCAAGCGCGCCACGACGGCTATTTCGCCGCCCTGGCCCTGCGTCCCGGTTGCCGTGCCTTGACCACCGATGCCGTGGTACCGATTTCGCGCCTGGCCGACTGTATTGAAGCCACCGCTGCGGACCTTGCGCAAAACGGCTTGCTAGCACCGATCTTCGGTCATGTCGGCGATGGCAACTTCCACGCGCTGATTCTTGTCGACCCTGATGATCACGCCGAAGTCGAGCGCGCCGAGGCGGCCGCACACCGCCTGGCCGAACGTGCGATCGCCATGCACGGCAGTTGCACCGGCGAGCACGGCATCGGTTTGACCAAGCAGCATTTCATGGCGGTTGAACACGGGGAAAACGCGCTGGACACCATGAAGGCGATCAAGGCCGCACTCGACCCCAAGCAACTGATGAATCCCGGGAAGATCTTCCCTCGCGGACACACCGCAGGCTGACGCGCTGTACCATCACCGGTCCCGTACGTTCCCGTGCTGCAGGAAGCGCAAAAATGGAAATCCGCCAGATCAGATACTTTGTTGCCGTGATTGATTGCGGCAGCCTGTCCCAAGCCGCGCGCCAGGTGCATGTGGCGCAGTCGGCCTTGAGCAAGCAGATGTCGGCGCTGGAGGACGAGCTGGGGGTACAGCTGTTTCATCGCAGCCACAACGGTGTGGTCGCCAGTGAAGCCGGCAAGGTGTTCTACGAATATGCCCAGGGCATGCTCAAACACCTGGTTGATGCCCGCGCCGCTGTCACCAGCAGCCCGGACTCGGTCAGTGGTTCGATCATCGTCGCATTGCCGCAAAGCGTCGCGACCATCCTGGCCATGCCGTTGATGCGGTCGGTGGCGGCGCGTTACCCGCGGGTAGCGTTTCACCTCAATGAGGAGCTGACCGGCAACGTCATGGACCAACTGATCCGTGGCCGCGTCGACCTTGCCCTGTTTACCAGCGCCGACCTGCCTGCGCAGGTGCTGTTCAGTGCCTTGATCGAAGAAGACTTCTACCTGATCCACCGGGCCAATGCACCGGATGCGCCACCGGCCGGTGACGTGTCGCTGGAGCAGGCGCTGGCCCGGCCGCTGGTGTTCCCGAGCCAGGCCCATGGCCACAGCACCCGCACCCTGGTTGAACAGGCGGTGGCACGACACGGGTTGAGCGTGGGTGAGATCGCCATGGAGGTCAATTCCGTACACATCCTCAAAAGCGCGGTGGAGGCCGGTATCGGTCACACCATCATGCCGTTGAACCTGGCCATGCGCGAAATCGATGACGGACGCCTGGTGGCTCACCGGATTGCTGCTGAAGGTGTGTCGCGCATTCTGGGCATCTGTAGCTGTGCCTCTATGCCTGCCAGCCACCTTAAAACGCTGATCAGCGAGTTGATCCGCGAAGTTGTCCGGGACATGTGCGCGCGCGGTGAATGGCCGGGAGGCCGCGCGCTCTGACCCGTTGTACTGCCATTTCAGGATTGCCCCTACAACAACAAGAAAGAGGCTCGAGATGACCACCCTACCCCCTCTCCCCGGCAGCATGCCGGACGCTGCCCTGCACGGCGCCTACCGTAAAACCGCGTGGCGGATCATTCCGCTGCTGATTGTCTGCTACCTGGTGGCCTACCTTGACCGGGTGAACGTGGGCTTTGCCAAACTGCAGATGCTCGATGACCTGAAGTTCAGCGATGCGGTGTACGGCCTGGGCGCCGGTGTGTTTTTTGTCGGCTACCTGATGTTCGAGATTCCCAGCAATATCGCCCTGCACAAGTTTGGCGCTCGCCGCTGGATCGCCCGGATCATGATGACCTGGGGCTTGCTGTCGGCGGCGATGATGTTCATCGAAACACCGATGACCTTCTACGTGCTGCGGTTTTTGATCGGCATCGCCGAAGCCGGCTTTTTTCCCGGGATCATCTTTTACCTCACCACCTGGTTTCCGAGCCATCGCCGTGGCGTGATGATTTCGCTGTTCATCGCCGCCCTGCCGATTTCGAGCATGCTCGGTTCGCTGATTTCCGGTTTGATCATGCAGCACTTCGATGGTGTGGCCGGTTATGCCGGCTGGCAGTGGCTGTTCGTGATCGAAGGCTTGCCCGCGGTGGCGTTGGGCGCTGCGGTGTTTTTCCTGCTGCGTGACCGTATTGCCGATGCCCACTGGCTCAGCCCCGAAGAAAAGCGCGGAATGCAGGCGGCGCTCGACCGCGAAGCCCTGTCCAAGTCTCGCCACTCACTGCGCGACGGCTTGTTGAACCGGAAAATCTGGCTGCTGGGCGGGGTGTATTTTTGCCTGGTGCTGGGGCAGTACGTCATCAGTTTCTGGATGCCGACCATCATCCGCAACAGTGGCGTCGCCGAGCCTTGGGCCATTGGCGTACTGACGGCGATCCCCTACTCGGTAGCCACGGTGAGCATGGTGTTGGTTGGGCGCAGCTCGGACCGGTTTCGCGAGTACCGCTGGCATCTGGCGGTCTGTGCCTTCATCGGCGGTGCCGGGGTGGTGTTCGGCACATTGTTCGGCGACAGCCTGGTGCTGTCGATGATCGGCCTCACCGTCGGTACAGCGGCGATGATCAGTAGCTTGCCGGTGTTCTGGGGCATGCCTACGGCAGTGGTTGGCGGTGCGGCGGCGGCAGCCGGCATTGCCTTGATCAACTCGCTGGGCAATGTGGCCGGGTTCTTCAGCACCATTGCGGTGGGCTGGTTGACGCAACTCACCGGAAACACCCATGCGGCGATGTACTTCATGGCGGGTGCCCTGGTGGTTGGTGGGCTGCTGGGGTTGAGCGTATCGCGCGCGCAAAACGCAAGCGACCTGGTAGGCAGCGGCTTGCCCCGCGATGCGATGTGAAACGCGGATTGCTAGCGCGGCCCGTTTAGCTGGCGGGCCCCACAGCCTGTGCTAGCGTTCTGAGGCCAATCCTTCATTTTCAGGTTCCAGCCATGGACGAAACCATCGTTAACGTGACCACCGCGAAATTCAATGCGTTCGTCACTCTGGTGCAACAGTACGGGGCCGCTTTTGCGGTGAAGATCCTCTCCGCTATCGCCTTCTGGATCATCGGGCGCTGGCTGATCGGCTTTGCCGTCGGCATGGTGCAGCGGGCCTTGGGCAAGCAAAAGCTCGATCCTACCGTGCTGCGCTATGTCGGCTCGGTGATCACTGTGACGCTGAACATCATCCTGGTAATCGGCATCCTCGGTTACCTGGGCATGCCAACCACCACCTTCGCCGCCTTGCTCGCAGCGGTCGGCCTGGCTATCGGCATGGCCTGGTCGGGGTTGCTGGCTAACCTGGCGGCGGGTGCCTTTATTATCGTCCTGCGCCCCTTCAAGGTCGGCGACTTCATCCATGCCGGCGGAGTGACCGGCACCGTCATGGAAATCGGCCTGTTCGCTACCGCGATCAACACCCCGGACAACGTGCTGACCCTGGTCGGCAACAACAAGATCTTCGGCGACAACATCCAGAACTTCACCCACAACTCGTACCGCCGCGTCGAACTGACGGCGCAGCTGTCTGGAGCGGCGGACTGGAAGGCGGCGGCAGCGTTGCTCAAGCAGCAGATCGCGGCCGTGCCCAATGTACTCGTCGAGCCGGCGGTGGATGTGGAGATTCTGGAGTTCAACCTGGTCGGCCCGGTGCTGGCGGTGCGCCCGTACTGCCAGAACGAGCACTATTGGCAGGTCTATTTCGACACCAACCGCATCATCAAGGATGCCCTCGGCGATGCCGGCTTCCCGGCGCCGATGCCAGCGCAGCGGGTTATCCTCCAGCAACAGGCCGAGTAACCCGGGCCCGCGTTAGTGGATTCAACCAGCGGGTGTAACTCACTGGATGAATCCACTAGTGCTTCACTCCTTCGCGTCCAGCGCCTCACTCAGCGCATTTACAAACAACGCCTGTTCGTCATACAGCGAACTTGGCGTTTCTGCGTGCTGCCAGGTCGACCACTGGACCATTACCAGTTTCTCCGCGGGGTTGATCGCGATGGACTGGCCGAAGATGCCCAGTGCCCAGAAGGTCTGATCGCTGGTGGCGGTTTTTTTCGGTTCGGCATTGGCGTCCGGCGCCGGTGCCGAGTACCACCACTGATAACCATATTGGCCATTGGGTGCCGACGGGGTGACCGAACCTTTGGCGGTCGTCCAGTGCGTCGAGCGTGCGATCCAGTCGTCCGGCAGTGTTTTCTCGCCGCTTGGCAGTTGCCCGCCGCTGAGGACGAACTGGCCGAAACGGCCCCAGTCGCGCAGCGAAGCGTTGAATCCGTGACCGCCCATGTCGACCTTGTCTTTGACCAGCGCGTGCCAGACACCGTCCTGCTGCATGCCGTAACGGCTCCACACGCGGCTTTCCAGGTACTTGGCGATGGTCATGCCGGTGGCGTTCTCCAGTACACGGCCCACCAGCCAGGCGCCGCCGGTATTGTAGGACCAGACTTCGCCAGGCTTGACCCCGGGTTTGCGCTTGACCGACTTGACCAGGTTCAGCACGCAATCATAAGGCGCCGGTTTCGCCTCGCACTGGGTCATGTGGGAGAAATCGGAGTCCGGTGATGCGTAGTTTTCATCCCAGACCACACCGGAGGTGTGCTGCATCAGTTGATGCAGGGTCACCTCTTCCCAGGCGGTGCCCTTGAGCTCGGGGAGGTACTGGGTGATCTTGTCGTCGACCGACTTGATCTTGCCTTCCTTTATAGCCACGCCCACCAGCACGCTGACCACTGATTTGGCCACCGAGCGCGAGGTCCACAAGGTGTTGGCGGTATTACCTTTGCCGTAATACTCATAAGCGATCTTGCCGTCCTTGAGAATCAGCAAGCCAGTGACACTCTGATTGGCCAGGTAGTTGTCGAGGTTGTATGTGGTGCCATTCATTGAGTAGTGAATGGCCGGCAGTGCATGGCTCGCTGGCGGCAATGGATAAGGCTTGGCGTCTTTGCTGCTGAAGACATCGCCCTCATACAGCCGGTAGGTATTGCGAAAGCCCACCACGCGTGCGTCCTGGTTCCAGGTCAGCATGGCGTGGGGATCCGGGAGTGTCTTGTCGAACGGTTGTGGACACACCTTGAGGCCGGCAACGCCGCATTCAGCAAGCGGATCGGCAGCCAGACTCACGCCGGCGTGGGCCATTCCCAGTGTGGCAACCGCCAGCAATCGAAGGGAAAAAGTCTGTAACGAGTGCTTTGTTATTGTTCTGCGCAACATCTGTATTCCTCGACATTTCAATGAACTTCAGTACGTCGATTTCGAGGATATCAACTTGCCGGAACAGGAAAAGCAACATAAAGTCCGGGTCGATATTAATAAAACTAACAGCTGTGAGCCCCATGTCGACCGATCGGCTTCCTCCGCTCAATGCCATTCGCGCCTTCGAAGCGGCTGCCCGCTTGGGCAGTTATGTCGCGGCCTCGCAAGCCATGCATGTGACCCAACCGGCAGTCGGTCGGCATGTAAAGAACCTGGAAGACTGGCTCGGGGTGCAACTGTTCAATCGCACCCCGCGGGGGGTGACCCTTACGCCACCGGGTTTGCAGTACTACCAGGCGGTTTCGCAAGCGCTGCGCATCATTGCCGATGCCGGTTCGCACGTGGCCCAGCGCAAGGAAGAACGCTGGCTGCGCATCCTCTGTGTACCGGCCTTCGCCTCGCGCTGGTTGACGCCGCATATCGACAGTCTGCGCAGCCTGCGGCCGGATCTGAAACTGGCCATTGAACCCAACGCTTCTTTCACCAGTGTGGATGCCAGGCAGGCTGACCTGGGTATTGCCTATGGGCTGCCAGGGGAACATGTCGGCGTGCATACGCGGATGATCAGGCCCAAGGTGTTCCCGGTGTGCTCGCCGACTTATCTGGCGACGTTGCAAGTCAGCACGCTATCGGCCACTGCTCTGGCGAGCTGTGATCTGATCCATGTAGACGACGGCACCTGGTGGAACAGCTGGTTTTCCGCACAGGGCCTTGCACTCAAGGTCAAATCGCATGCCTCGCACATGAGCAATGACATTGCCTTGAACCTTGCCCGCCATGGTCATGGCATTGCCCTGGCGACGGAAGTCTTGGTCAAGCGTGAACTGGCCGACGGTGTTCTGGTGCGATGCAGCGATTTGTCGGTAGCGCTGGAAACCTACCAGGTGCTCACGCCGCAGCCCGTAATCGCGGACGACGTGTTGTGGTTTATCAATTGGCTGAATGCGACGTTACGCGAAGAGTTTCCGCAAGCTGCGGTTGATCCTTGAGCTACCGCTAAAACGCCGGTGGCTTATGCAAAAATGCGCGCTCCGCCCGTGGTAACCATCTGGTAACTTTCCGTCCAGGTTCTACCACCGGATGGAGATGAACAGATGCTCGCAGCCTATAAAGGAACCACCTCCATCAGCCTGGTGCGTGAAGCCCTTTACGGCGCAACCCAGCGAGGTCTGGACATATCCCTTCCCTTGCAGCAGGCGCATATCGATCCGCAGCTGCTCGCCTCTCCCAATGCTCGTGTATGTGCCTCGGCGTTCTCCAAGCTGTGGGTCGCCCTGTCCGACATGCTCGACGATGAGTTCTTCGCCATCGACAGCCATCCCCTGCGTCGTGGCAGCTTTCGGCTCATGTGCCACGCAACCATTGGTTGCGAGACACTGGAACAGGCCCTGCGGCGAATACTGGCGTTCCTGCGCCTGGGGCTCGATGACCTCTACGGTGAGCTGCACCTGGACGGCGACACGGCGTCGATCATCATCCACGACCATGGCGTCGAGCGCAGGCTGTTCAGCTATGGCACCTGGCTGATTCTGGTACACGGGCTGCTATGCTGGCTCGGCAACCGCAGGATTCCGTTGCAGGCCCTGAGCTTTCGCTCGCCGCGTCCGGCAGATGACAGCGACTACCGCATGCGCTTCTGTGAGCAGATCGAGTTCGCCGCCCCGCTGACCCGGGTCTGCTTTGATGCGTGTTTTCTGAACCTCAAGGTGGCCCAGACGCCCGAGAGCCTGGCCGCTTTTCTTCGAGATTCGCCGGCAAGTTTGTTGGTCAAATACCGCAACGACGCCAGTTTGAGTGCCCAGATCCGGCAGCGGCTGCGCAACCATACGCCGGAAAACTGGCCGGCGCTGGATGAAGTGGCCAATCAGTTGAGCATGTCCAGCTCCACCCTGCAGCGGCGCTTGCAGGCTGAGGGCGCCAGTTACCAAGGGCTCAAGGACAACCTCAGGCGCGATATGGCCATCAACTTTCTTGGCCAGTCGGACCTGACGGTCTGTGAGGTTGCCGCCCAGGCCGGCTTTCAGGAAACCAGTGCGTTTCACCGCGCTTTCAAGAAATGGACCGGGGTAAGTCCCGGTGCCTATCGCCGCTCGAGTACTGATGGGTCAACCCCGACCCTGACTCAATCGGCAGGCTGATCCCCTGCCCCTTCTTTCCCGCTTGCCCCTTGCCCGCGCCAATGTGCCCAGATCGGTCAAACACATCGACGCCCACGGGCATGTGCCGCACCACTAATCGGCCCTAGGATTCGCAACAGGTTGCGCTGTGGCCCTCACCTGCCCTGGCCAGCTTGCAGACATACGACTGTGCACTTCACAAACAAAAACAACAGCGAAGGAGACACGCTATGCAATCGGTGAACATTTATGCGTTGGCGGGGGATTCGAAGTTCAATCGATTCCATGGACGCATCCTCTTCTGGTGTGTGCTCATCCTGATCATCGACGGCTATGACTTGGCCGTGGTGGGCGCGGCACTGCCGGCGATCATGCAGGACATGAACGTCGACCCTACCAGTGCCGGGATCATGGCCGGCTCGGCACTGCTGGGTACCATGCTCGGCGCAATCTTCCTCGGCACCCTGGCCGACCGCATCGGTCGGCCGCGCATGATCGCCGTCTGCGTGGCGCTGTTCAGTATCTTCACGGCGGTGGCGGGTCTGACCAGCGACCCGGTCAGTTTCAGCATCGCCCGCTTCATTGCCGGTCTTGGCATCGGCGGTGTACTGCCGGTATGTACCGCGCAGATGGGCGAGTACTCGCCACTCAAGTTGCGCACCCGCCTGATCACTCTGGTGTTTGCCGGTTACTCGGTGGGCGGCATCCTCGTCGCATTGACCGCCAAGCAACTGATCGAGAGCTATGGCTGGCAATGGGTGTTCTACGTCGCCGGGCTGCCAGTGCTGCTGATTCCCTTCATCCTCAAGAGCATGCCGCAATCCATTGGGTATCTGCTGCGTAATGGGCGCCAGGAAGAACTGCGCGAGATCGTGCGCAAGATCGAGCCAGGTCGTGCGGTTGACGACACGCTGGTGGTTACCGGCAATGTGGCCGTGCAGAACACTCAGGAAACCCCGGTCCGCGACCTGTTCAAGCAAGGGCGCGGGTTCAGCACCGTAATGATCTGGACCGCGTTCATGACCGGGCTGTTCATGGTCTACTCCCTTAACTCCTGGCTCACCAAACTCATGGCAATGGCCGGTTTCAGCCTCGGCTCGGCGCTCAACTTCGTCATCGTGTTCAACCTCGGTTCGATTGCCGGGGCCATGTTCGGTGGTTGGCTCAGTGACAAACTGAACATCAAGCATGTGCTGGTGTGTTTCTACATCACCGGGGCCGTTGCCCTCACCCTCCTCGGTTACACCCGCGACACTACGGCGCTGTTTGCGGTGGTGTTCCTGGTAGGCGCCTCGACCTTGGGCACGCAGTTGCTGGCCTACGCCTATGCCGGTGACTTCTACCCGTCCGAGATCCGCTCCACCGGTGTCGGCTTTGCCTCCGGTGTGGGCCGCATCGGCGCCATTGTCGCCCCGGTCCTGATCGGCTGGCTGGTGTCGTTGAGCCTGCCGCTGCAGCAGAACTTCATGGCCATCAGCCTGGCAGGCCTGATCGGTGCCCTGGCGGTCACCCTGATCAACCAGTCGCGGGCGCAATCGACCCACGAGAAAAAAGCCCTCGCGCTGTCTCGCTGAACACATGCCTTTACGCCAGATGCTAGCTGCAGGAACGAACATGAACCGATTATCGCCACCGCCAGCCTCCGCGCAGCTTGTGAACCACGCGGTTGACTGGGCAATCACCACGCGACGCAGTATCAGGGCATTTCTTTCCACTCCGGTGGCGCAGGAGGACATCGAGGCCATCCTCGATGTCGCGCGCTTCAGTGCCACCGGGGTGAACATGCAGCCTTGGCATGTGCATGTGCTCACCGGCGAAGGGAAGGCGCGTTTGTCGCGCGCCATCGCCCGGATCGACAACGACGCGGCGGCCGCGGCACAGCTTGAAGACCCGTACGCCTACTACCCGCACCAATGGAAAGCGCCTTACCTGGACCGGCGCCGGGCCGTGGGCTGGGCGCTCTACGGATTGCTCGGTATCGACAAGGGTGACAAGCCGCGCATGCACGCACAGCACGGGCGCAACTACCGGTTCTTCGACGCCCCGGTGGGGTTGTTGTTCACCATCGACCGCAGCCTCGGTGAGGGCAGCCTGCTCGACTACGGCATGTTCCTGCAAAGCGTGATGGTCGCCGCACGCGGCCGCGGCCTGCATACCTGCCCCCAGGCTTCATTCCTCAAGTATCACAGCCTCATCTCGAAACAATTGGGGATTGCACCTGAGCAGATGCTGGTGTGCGGCATGAGCCTTGGTTACGCCGACCCCGCCAGTATCGAAAACACCTTGGTGACCGATCGGGAACCGGTCAGTGCGTTTGCAACCTTTCACCCTTGATCACTACAACAAAAATAAAAGGTGCCTGTAATGTCGAAACACCCTGTGAAGCTGCTGCTCGCCACAGCTATTGCTGCTCAAGCGCCAGTGGTAATGGCGGACTTTGTAAAGGACTCCAAGGCGAGCCTCGAGCTGCGCAACTTCTATTACAACCGCGACTTTCGCAATGACGACGCCCGTCAGAACAAGCGTGACGAATGGGGTCAGGGCTTCATTCTCAACCTGCAGTCGGGCTTTACCGAAGGCACGGTCGGCTTTGGCGTCGATGCCCTCGGCCTGCTCGGGGTAAAGCTCGACTCCAGCCCTGATCGCACCGGCTCGGGCCTGCTGGCCTATGACTCGGAACGCAACGTCGAGGATTCCTACAGCAAGATGACGGTGACCGCCAAGGCGCGCCTGGCAAAAAGCGAACTGCGCATCGGCGGCATCAACCCGGTGATGCCCCTGCTGGCAAGCAACAACAGCCGCCTGCTGCCGCAGGTGTTTCGTGGCGGTCTGCTGGTCTCCAACGACTTTGCCCCCGTGACCTTCTCGGCGTTGCGGGTAAACGCGGTCAAACAACGTAACTCCACCGACTTCGAATCACTGACCGCAACGGGTTATGCCCCGGTAGAGGCCGATCACTACAACTACCTGGCATTCGACTACAAAGCATTGCCGACACTGACCCTGAGCTATCACGTCGCCGAGCTGGAAGACCTGTACCGCAACAACTTTTTCGGCATGAAACTGAACCAGCCGTTGTCGACCGGCGCAGTGATCGCCGACGTGCGCCTGTTCGATGCCAACGAGACCGGCGATAAAAGCCTGGGTGAAGTCGACAACCGCACCCTCACCAGTTACTTCGGCTACAGCCTCAAGGGCCATACCCTGGGCGGCGGCTACCAGAAGGCCTGGGGCGACACGCCATTTGCCTTCGTCAACGGCACCGACACCTACATTTTCGCGGAGTCGCTGGTGAGTACCTTCACCGCAGCCAATGAGCGCGTCTGGTTCGCCCGCTACGACTTCGACTTCGCCGCAGCGGGCGTTCCCGGGCTGACGTTGGGAGTCAAGTACGCCAAGGGTGAAGACGTCGACCCGACCATGGTCAACACCTCCCAAGCGGCAGGACTACGCGCCAGCGGTGAGTCCGGCAAGGAATGGGAACGCATGACCGACATCACCTATGTGGTCCAGGGCGGGCCGGTAAAAGGACTTGCCGTGCAATGGCGCAACTCCACCAACCGCTCTACCTATGCCGACAGCGCCAACGAGAACCGTCTGATCCTGCGCTACACCTTCAACTACTAACCCCCTCCCCTCAAGCTCATCGCGGGTCATGCCCGCGGTGAGCCCAATAACGTAGCCTTTATATAAGCGTCAACGCACCACCCACGATCATCAGCTGCAGCGTCAACGCAGCTGCCAGAATCAACGGTTTGAGCCCCGCTTTGCGCAAATCGATCAAACGCGTACTGAATCCCAGGGCGGCCATTGCAGCGGCGAGCAGCAGGTCATCGAAGCTGACCAGCACCTGATGCAGGGTTTGATCCAGCGGCAGCCACGAGTTGATCAGCATGCAGGCGATAAAGCCCAGGACAAACAGCGGCACTTTCACCGCCGTAGCGCTGTGCCCGCTGTCAGCTTTGCGGCTTAACCAGATGCCCAGGCCGAGCAGAAAAGGCGCCAGCAACAATACCCGGATCAGCTTGGCGACCACAGCGGCTTCGGCGGCTTGCGGGTCCATGGCCTGCCCTGCGGCGACCACCTGGGCAACCTCATGCAGGGTCGCACCGGTAAAAATCCCGAAGCCGTGGCTATCGCCGAACAGCGTAGGCATCACGCTGAACAGCCAGGGATAGAGCAACATGCCGAGCGTGCCGAACAGCACCACACAGGCAATCGCCACGGCAACCTGATCATTACGCGCCTTGACCACTCCGGCACTGGCCAGAATCGCCGCAGCGCCGCAGATGGCATGCCCCGCGCCGATCAGCACCGCGGTGCCACGCTCCATGCCCAGCACGCGGGTGCCCAGCCAGATCGCCAGGCTGATGGTCGAAAGAATCAGCAGTGCATCGGTGACAAACGCCTGCACACCCAGGGCCTGCACCTGTTGCACCGTCAGGCGGAAGCCATACAGCGCCACACCCACACGCAGCACAGGCTGCTTGCACAGCTGCACACCGGCAGCGGCCACACGATGAACGCTGCCCGGCACAAGGTTGCCGACGGCCAGTCCCAGCAGCATGGCCAGGGTCAGGGTGCCGATACCACTGCCGTGTAATACTGGCGAGGTCGACAGCCACATGGCCAGTGCTGCCAAGGCCAGGCTGCCGGTGACGCCGGTAAGCAGGCCATAGGGAAGCTGGGTACGACTGAGAACAAGCATAACGAAACCTCGTTTGTGGTGACGCTAGCTTGCAATCTCTTATAACCTATATGAAGCTATATATTCTTATTGGTCATATCAGGAAAGCTGATATGCAGTGCCGAATTACGCTTAAACAGCTGGCAACCTTCGTCGCCGTCGCCGATCACGGCAGCGTCACGCGCGCCAGCAAAGACCTGAGCTTGAGCCAGGCTGCGGCGAGCATGTCGCTGCAAGACCTCGAGCACCAGCTCGGCACCCGGCTGTTCG
This sequence comes from Pseudomonas sp. GZD-222, assembly GCF_049310525.1. Taxonomy (NCBI): domain Bacteria; kingdom Pseudomonadati; phylum Pseudomonadota; class Gammaproteobacteria; order Pseudomonadales; family Pseudomonadaceae; genus Pseudomonas; species Pseudomonas sp. GZD-222. Next base: position 56,091 of record NZ_JBMOWO010000080.1, on the reverse strand, counting down.
ATCGTCATGGCAAACGCCTGGTGCTCAACGAGCACGGACGGCGGTTTTACCCTCATGCCAAGTCCACACTGGAAGGCGCCCAGGAGGCAGAAACGCTGTTTCAGCAGCAACTGACCTGCCACCTGCGCATCGGCGCCAGTACAACGATTGGCGCTTATCTGCTGCCGGAATTGCTGGCCAGCTTCCTCGCCGCCGAACCGCATAGCCGTCTGGAACTCAAGGTCGAGAACACCGAGCGCATCGTCGAGTCGCTGTGTAACTTCACCATCGATGTCGGTTTTGTCGAAGGACCGGTACAGCATCCGGATATCGACGTACGGCCCTGGCGCGAAGACGAGCTGGTGTTGATCGCCGCGCCCAGCCACCCCTTGAGCCGCCTGGCCCAGCCCGACGCTCAGGAGCTGGCCAGTGCCCGCTGGATTACCCGCGAGCAAGGCTCGGGAACGCGCAACATGCTCGAACACCTGATCGGTCCGTGGCTGGGCAGCCCGCAGCAATTGCTCGAGGTGTCCAATGGCGAAGCGATCAAGCACTGCGTGATCGCCGGCGCGGGCATCGCCTGTGTGTCTCGGGTGATGGTGCGCGGCGAACTGGCCCTCGGTCAGCTCTGCACCCTGCCCTGCCCCAGCGGCCCGCTCAAACGCACCCTGTACCGGGTAATCCACAAAGACAAGCAGCCGACCCGCGGCCTCGCGCGTTTTCTCGAGTTCTGCCAAAGCCCGATGTAGCCGCCGCAGCAAATGGCGGACATAAAAAAACCGCTGCATCAGCAGCGGTTGGGTAAAGCGAACCCTCAAAGTGCGTCGATACGCGATGTTATTTGCCGTAGCGGCGCAACGCCGCCGGGCTGTAGTCCTCTTTCTTGGCCAGAGCGTTGAACACCATCTTCTGCGGGTATTCATTGGTCATGAAGTTGGTGGTGTAGCGCGCCGAAATCAGGTCATAGGTGGCATCCATGGCCGGGAACGGTACTTCGATATCGGCCAGTTGCATCGGGTAGTTCTCGTACATGCGCCACAGCTCGCCACGGCTGTCATACATCTCGGCACTGGCGATCTGCCAAGTGTCTTCGTCGATGTAGAAACGGCGCTTGCCGTAGACATGACGGTTGCCCGGTTTGAGGGTTGCCTCTACCACCCAGACCCGATGTTTCTCATAACGCACCAGCTGCGGTTCGATGGTGTTGGGCTTGAGAATATCGGCGTATTTCAGTGATTTGCTGGCCAGCTTGTAGCTGTTGTACGGGATCAGCCGCTCCTGCTTGCCGAGCAATTTCCATTCATAGCGATCCGGTGCGCCGTTGTAGCCGCCGACGCCGTCGCTGGTCAGCTGGCCGTAGCTGTAGCGCGCACTGGTGTCATAGGCCACGGTCGGTGCGCGGCGTACACGGCGCTGGCCGGGGATGTACTGCCAGGCGCTGCGCGGTTCCATGACCTGATTGAGCGGCTCATGCACCATGGTGATTTCTCCGGCTACCCGCGACGGGCTCAGGGCACGGATAACGCTGTAGTACAGGGCATTTTCCTGCTCCGGGAGATCGCTGATCGCCGAGCGCCAGTGCACCGACTGCTGATAGGTGACCAGGGTCGAGCTGCCGTTGGCTTCCACGGTGGCCGATGCCATTTCGCGTTGTACCGAATGGCCGACATAGCGGGCAAGGTGGTTCCACATCACTTCCAGCGGTTCGGTCGGTAGCGGGAACGGGATGCCGTCCTGGTAGCCAACCAGGCCATAACCCGATTCGGCCAGGCTGACGTTGGCGACGTTGGTGCGGGTCGCGGCAGTCACCGCTGCCGGCATATGCGCGGTGCGCTCGCTGGGGTAGACATTGAGCTGATAGCTGGGAAAGCGCTTGAGCATCGCCTGCTGACCCGGGGTCAACAAGTCCTGGTATTGCCCGGCGTTGGCGGCGCTGATCACCATCAACGGTTTTTGTGCAGCGAACGGGTCGGCATAGTCGCCATTACTGGCGGCGGTCAGGCTACCGGGCTTGAGGCCGCCGTTCCAGGTTGGGATGCTGCCGTCGGCGTTGGCGGCACGCTCGCCGCCCATGGGATTCAGACGGCTTTCGAGCTGACCGGCATCCGTACCTTTGGCGTACACAGGCGCCTGTAGGCAGGCAGCCAGCAAGGCAATAACGACAGGCAGTTTTTTCATTGTAATAGTCATCAGAAGCTCACCTTTAGGTTGACCGAGGCAAAGTCGCGGTCGTCGAGGGTGGTGAAGTCGTTCGAGCCGAAGAAATCGTTGTAGGCAAACTCCAACGAGTAGTCATTGCGGTATTCGAACAGCAGCGAAAGGCCGACAGCCTTTTGTCCTTCCTGGAAGTTGGGGCCATAGCCGTCCACGTCATGGCGAAAGTTGATGCTCGGGGTGACCACGGTGGACGGCAGCAAGCCCTCATAGCTCAGCGCACCGCGCAGGCGATAACCCCAGGACCAGTCGGTGAAGAAGCCACGGTTGTCGTTGCAGTTGTCGGCGTTGAGGTTGGCGATTTGCCCAGGACCAAGGTTGGCGGTGCCCGGGGAGACGCAGAAACTGGCCGGGTTGGCCGGGTTGTAGGCACCGGTGCTCAGCTCGCTGCGGCCATAGGCGCCACCGCGACCAAAGCGCTCATCACCCAGATCACCGATATGGTTGACCGCTGCCTCTGCCGCCAAGGCCAGGCGGTTGGCGCCGAGCACGTTGGCGATGGTATCGGTAGCCCCGAGGGAGAACTGGCTGACCGGTTTGCGTTCATACCCCTCGATCGGCGCCCCCAGCTCCGGCGTTACACCCGGTGCCGTAAACGGCGTGTTGGGGCTGCGCAGCAGGTACTGGACGGTATCGTTGCCATTGAAGCCCAATGGCTGGTTAGGTCGAAAACTCAACTCACCGAACACCGCCGTGCCACCGACAACGCCGCTCAGGCTGATGCCGAATAGGCGAATGTCCTCGGGGTATACCGAGTTGTAGCTGGCGGTTTTGAAGTTGTTCAGGCCCCGTGCCGTGACGGCGGTACCGTTGAACGAGGCAAAACGGCTGTGGTAGTTGGCGTAGTACAGGCCCAGCTCGGCATCGTTGAGACTCTCCAGCACCTTGCGCACCGCCAGGCCGTACTGGCCGCCGTCATGCGGGTAATCACTCGGCCCGCGCGGGATGAAGGTGCCGCTCGCCAAGGCGTTGGCCGTGGTGCGGTCGCCGCTGACGGCGGCAATGATCGGGCCGCAGCCTTCCGGGGCGAAATCGGCAGCCTGGAAAAAGGTCCCGCAACCGTCGAGTACCGAGGGGCGGAAGTTGTACTGGTAGAAGCCTTCCAGGCTCAAGGTATCGCTCAGACCGAGGTTGAACGAGAGCATTTCTACCGGCAGCTGGCCTTCTTTGAGCTCGACGCCGGGACGGTTGAACGCCGAGACGTCCAGCGGGTTGATGGCATTGATACCGTTCTGGAAGAACAGTGCCTCACCCCAACTCAGCACCTGTTTGCCGAACTTGACGCTCAGCGCTTTGCCGGCGACGTCGAAGTCTTTCCAGACATAGGCATCCAGGGTTTCAAAGCCCTGGAACTTGGCCAGGTCCGGGTAGCTGGAGTCATCGAACTGCTTGAAGTCGCCATTGCCGGTTTCCAGGGCATGGTCATACCAGTACTTGAAACGGATGAAGGCGCCCTGGCTGCCGTCGTTCAGATCGAATTCAGTCAGGCCCTTGAAGATCTGCGAGATCGGGTCGTGCTTCTTGAAGTTCAGCCGGCCATCGTCACCGTTGGTATCGATGCCCTCGCCGTGCTTGCCGATGCTGGCCGCATCCGGCGCGTACAGCAGGCCAGGATCAGCGTTACGCAGGGCCCAGCTCGAACCCAGGGTGAGTGTGGTGTTGGTGGTCAGCGACCAATCGTCATTGACCTCGAAGGTCGTGGCCCAGGCTTGCGATCCACCGGACAGCGCCAACGCCACGCTCCCGGCCAGCAGGCAGCGGGGATGAGGGGCAAGGCGCAACAGAGTGCTTTTCATGCAGATGTCACCTTTTATTGTTGTTTTAAGGTCAAGCGCTCCCCGTGCCGGTGCGTGCAGGCACCGGCATTGCAGGAGGGAGTAACTAGGGAGAGATCAGCCGCGGTGTTCGCGCAGCAGCCTGGCTGGAATGCCCAACAGCAGAATCAGTGAACCCACTACCAGCAGTCCGGCGATCACATCGAAGGCGATGTACAAGCTACCGGTACTGACCTTGATGCTGCCCACCAGCACCGGGCTGACCATTGCGGCGATGCCGCCCAGGCTGCTGATCAGCGCGATGCCGGCGGCGGCGCCGGCACTGGACAGATACGACGGCGGAATGGTCCAGAACAGCGGTACCGCCGACAGGCAGGCACCCGCCCCCAGGCTCATGAACAGCACCGAGAGCATCAGGTTGCCCTGAAATATGCCGAGCAGGACAAAGCACGCCGCGCCCACCAGCATGGTCGCCGCCAGGTGCCAGCGGCGTTCCAGGTGGCGATCGGAGCTACGGCCCAACAGGTACATGGCCACCAGCGCGACGATGTAGGGCAGACTGCTGATCAGGCCGATATGGCGAATGTCGCTCAGGCCAAAACCCTGAATCAGCGTCGGCATCCAGTAGGCCACGGTATTGGTGCCGGAATAGATGCAGAAGAACACCATGCCGGCCATCAGTACCCGCGGATCGCGCAGCAACTGACGAAACGAGGCGTGTTGTGCCCCGGCCTTGCCCTGCTCAGGCGCCAGTTGCGCAGCGACGATGGCCTTTTCCTGGTCGCTCAGCCACTTCACTTGCTGCGGTTTGTCGTCCAGCCAGAACCAGGCAAACATGCCCAACAGCACCGCCGGGATCCCCTCGAAGACAAACAGCGCCTGCCAGTCACGCAGTCCGTACCAGCCGTGAAAGTGGGTCATGATCCAGCCGGCCAGTGGCCCGCTGACGATCCCGGCGAAAATCCCGGCCATGATGAAGATCGAGGTGATGCGCCCGCGCCGCGCTGCCGGGAACCAGTAGGTCAGGTACAGAATCACCCCGGGGAAGAAACCGGCTTCTGCCACGCCGAGGAAAAACCGTGCGGCGTACAGCTGCTGCGGGGTGCTGACCAGGCTGGTGGCCATGGTCACCAGGCCCCAGAGAATCATGATCCGGGTGATGGTGCGGCGTGCACCGACGCGCTGCATGTACAAGTTGCTCGGCACCTCGAACAGCAGATAACCGACAAAGAACGCCGCCGCACCCAGGCCATAGGCCGCATCGCTAAGCAGCAGGTCTTCGCTCATGCGCAGCTTGGCGAAGGAGATGTTGATGCGGTCGATCGAGTTGATCACATAGGCAAGAAACAGAAACGGCAGCAGGCGCCAGATGATCTTGCGATAGGTCGCTTTCAGCGCCCGGGCTGCCGGGTCGCCAGCAAGCGCCGGGCTGTGTTCGGCCACACTGGTCATGTCGCGATTCTCCTGCATTGGCACGGGGTGCTCATTGTTATTGTCCAGGCTGCACGTCAAGGGTCACTTGGCCAGGCTGTGCAACGCCTGATCCAGCATCGGCACACCCAGCTCGCAGGCTTCGATACCTTGCAGGCTGACGATTTTCAGCACTTGCAGGATCTGTTCGCGGCTGGCGCCCAGTTGCAGCGCCGCCTCGATGTGGCGACGGGTACCGTGGCCGTACATGTGGGTCACCGTGGCATCGCCGGCGATACACAGGAACTCGATCCACAGCGGCGGCAGAATGCCGTCCTGCCAGAGGCCCAGGCCCATGCCGAGAAACTTCTCCAGGTACTGCGGATCCCAGCGATAGAGGGTCTCCCACAGCGGGTTGAACATGCCGTTGGCGCGCACCTGATCGCACACCGGGGTAGGTCCCGCTGTCACGGCGTCATCTTTCCTGCCCGCCTCGGCCAGCGCTTCTTCGAGGATCGGCACGCCCAGGGCACAGGCATGGATACCGACAACGCTGGCAAGTTTGAACACTTCAAGTATTTCCGCGCGGCTGGCGCCCAGTCGCAAGGCATTGCGCACGTGACGGCGCACGCCCGGTGCATACAGGTGCGTGGCGGTGACATCGATGTTCAGGCGAATCAACGCCACCAGCTTGGGTTCGAGCACCTCGTTGGTATGGCCGTCTTCGACCAGGTCCATGTACTGCTCGGTCCACTGCGGCGCCCATTGCGCCAGGCTGTCGAGCGACGCGTCAAACACGCCGGCGGCGCGCAGGGCATTGTATTTCGGGGTATCGGTCATTGTTATTGTTCTCGTAAAGAGTGTCCGGGTCAGATAACCGAGCCGCCGTTGGGGCTGATCACCTGGCCTACCAGGTAGTGTTCACCCGCCAGGTAAAGCACGGTGCTGGCGTATTCCTCGACGGTCCCGAAGCGCCCCAGCGGGCAACCTTGCCAGAGCCGGTTACGAGCCTGCTCGCCGACCTCGTCGAGGTAGGCGTTGAATGCCGGTGTGGCAACGCCGCCCGGCGCCATGGCGTTAACGAAGATGTTGGCGCCGGCCACCTCATAGGCCACAGATTTGGTGAAGGCGATCACCGCGCCTTTGGTTGCGCAGTAATGCGGGCTGTGCACGCTTTTGGTCGACAGTCCGGCAATCGACGCGATGTTGACGATGCGGCCCTCGCGCTGCGGCTCCATCAACTTCAGTGCCTCACGGGTGCAATAGAACACGCCGTGGACATTCACACCCCAGTAGCGGTGCCACTCTTCATCGCTGATGGCGCTGGTGAAACCCAGCGAGCGACGCGGTTCGGGGGTCGAGATGTAGCGATAGAAGGCATTGCGGCGCTCGGTATCCACCGGGCGATTGGGCGTCAACGCCGCGTTGTTGACCAGCACGTGCAGGGTGTCGAAGCGCGCTTTGAGCTGTTCGAACATCGCAGCGACTTCGGCGCTGGACGACACATCGCAACGCAACGCCAGGCACTCGGCGCCGTGTGCAGTCACCGCTTCACAGGCCTGGGCAAGCGCCTCCTGATTTACATCGCAAATCACCAGCTTCGCACCGGCTTTGGCGAAGGCCTCGGCACAGGCTCTGCCAAGCCCCGGGCCGACGCCGGTGACCAGTACCACTTTATCTTTGAATTGCAGGTCCATCACACACCTCAAGGCTGGGTAAAGGAACAGGACTGGCGGCGACGCCGCCAGTCACACGCCTGATCAGACCAGGCCGGGCACGGTGAACCCGCGCTGCCCTGGCTTGCGATTAGGCGCCATGCCCAGCTGGGCAATGGTTTCGTCGGCACTGGCGTAGTGTTCGCCAATCTTGTAGATCGCCCGCGCTTCCTTGCCGCTGGCAATTTCGCGGCCCAGTTCGCGGGACAGGCGCACGGTCTGTTCGATCTGCTGCACCGAGGTCATGCGCTCGCCTTTGCGGCCCCACAGGGTGTCTTCGATCCCCACCCGCACATGCAGCCCCAGGGCAATGGCCATGGCGTTCATCGGCAGCACGGCACGCATGGCGCTTTCCATGGTCAGGATCGAACCCGGTGGCGTGCGTTTGACGAACTCGATCATGTCGGAAGGATCCAGGCCCGCCGCACCACCACCGATGGCGACGTAGTTGAGGATCAGCGGACCGGTATACAGGCCCTTGCGGATCAAACGCTCGACGGTTTCCAGCTGGTGTACGTGGCCGAGCATGAAGTGCGGCTGGATACCGGCCGCCTGCAGGCGCTTGAGGTGTTCGATAAAGAACGAAGGACGCGCATCGGAAACCATCTCCTGATAGGCGTTGAAGTAGCCGGGTTGCTCGAGGATGGTGCCCTTGACGTCGTCTTCGGTCAGCAGCTCGCAGATGTTCATCTGGCTGGTGTTGATGGCGATAGTCACCTGGTCGGGCTTGGGATCGAGTTCGGCGAGCATGTGGCGGGTGTCGTAGTCCAGCCACTGGGCGGCTTCACCTTCACTTTCCGGGGCGAACGAGATCGAGCCCCCCACCTGCAGAACCATCTCGGGCACCGCTTCGCGCAGCAGGCCGAGCATTTCATTGAACTTGCTCAGGCGCTTGGAGCCTTTGCCGGTTTCTTCGCGCACATGAACATGCAGCACCGTGGCGCCAGCGTTATAGCAGTCGATGGCCTTCTGGATCTGGTCATCCATGCTCACCGGGATATCGTCGGAGTCGGCCGGGGTCCATTGCGGACCGTAGGGCGCAACCTGAATCACCAGTTTTTCCTGGTTTTCCGGGAACAGACTGTCGTCAAGAAAATGCATGTACTTCTCCGTCCTGATTTATCGTTATTGAAGGAAACGAGCGCGCGGTGCGGCTCTGGAGTACGGAAGAAGTTACCTGTCGCAGGTGCCCGGCTTTTATCATCCTGGCACTACTTTTTATCATTTCGGCACTTTGCCTGATTGGTTAGCCTGGATGGCTCAGCGGTGTTCTGCACTGCGCAACACGGGCAGCGCCGCACCTTTGCGCCAATCACGTGGAGTACAGGCGTACCAGCGCTTGAACGCGCGGGTGAAGTTGCCTTGCGTCTCGTAGCCAAGGCGCACGGCGACCTCGGCAACCGGCAGGCTGGGATCACCGAGCAATTTCGCGGCGAGGGTCTTGCGCGTCTGTTCCAGCAGCAGTTCGAAGCTGGTCTGCTGTTCGCTCAAGTGGCGGTAGAGGGTAAAACGGTGCACGGCGAAAAACTCGGCGACCTTTTCCGCGCTGCACTCGCCATGCAGCAACAGCCCCTCGATGACCTGAGTGACCTGAGCTGCAAGATCTGAGCTCTCACGGGCCTTGAGTTCACTCAAATGGCTGCGCAGAAAGTCGTCGAGCTGGCGGTCATGACCTTCACGGCGCAGGTCCAGCAGCGACTGGGCAAACAATACTTCATGCTGCGACTGGCCAAACCACACCGGGCAGCGGAAGAAGCGCTCGTAAAGCCCCGCGGATGCCGGCTTGCGGTAGGCAATACGGACCAGCGCCGGGCGCCAGCTGCGGCCGACAATCAGTTCCATAATGGTGACGATGGCCGCCAGGTACGCGGTGAGCAGTTGCTCGGCACCGGGCACGTTACCGTCGATGGACAGCCGCAAACCTGCGTAGCCCTGTTCCTGGGCCAGGCTCAGGTGCAGGCCGCGGTACCACAGGCCGCAATAGCGGATCAGTGACTCGGTGGCATCGCGTACGGTCGGCGCGTTGAGCACCAGAAAACGCAAGGGTCCGGCATTTTGCAGATTGGCCCGCTGGCCCAGCAACAGGCCCAGATGATCACACCCGGACAGTTGCACGGCTGCTTCCAGAATCCGCCCGTGGGTCAGGACTGGCAGTGGCAGCATCGGCTGCTCGAACGACTGGCGCGCGATACCGAAACGCGCCAGCAGCGGCCAGGGGTCATGGCCCTGTTCCTGCAGTACCACTGGCAATGAGGCGAGCGCACCCAGTGGAATGGATTTCTCCGCCACATCGTTCGCTCGCTTCATGACGACCTCAGTTGACTGCAACCTCAGAACTGCTCGGGGTCGAAGGCGCTCAACACCTGGGCCCCGGCCCGGACTCGGTGTAAGTGTATCGCTGTCTGAGGAAGAATTCGCTCGAAGAAAAACCGCGCCGTCAGTTGCTTGGCACGGTAGAACCCGGTGCTGTCATCACTTGCGGCCAGGTGCTTGTTGGCGATCAGCGCCATCTTCGCCCATTGCAGGCCGAAGGCGACCAGAGCAGTCAGGTGCAGGTAGTCCACCGCCGCTGCGCCGTTGGCGTGCGGGTCGTTGCTTTCGAGCAGATAGCCGGTGGCCTGTTCCAGATCGCGCAGTGCCTGTTGCAACGGCACCGTGCACTCTTTCAGTTGCGCACCATGGGCCTCGCAGAAGTCTTCGACCAGGGTCATGAAACGCCCCAGCGCCCTGCCCTCGTTGAGTCTGAGCTTGCGCGCCACCAGGTCCATGGCCTGCACGCCATTGGTGCCTTCATACAGCGGTGTGATGCGCGCATCGCGCAGGAACTGCTCGATACCCCATTCGCGAATGTAACCATGGCCGCCAAAGCACTGCATCGCCAGGCTGATGCTTTCCACGCCCTGATCGGTGCAGTAGGCCTTGATCATCGGTGTCAGCAAGCCCAACAGGTCGTTGGCTGACTCGCGTACTTCAGGATCCGGGTGCTTGTGCGCCAGATCAACCTGCAAGCCCGCCCAGTACGCCAGTGCCCGGCCACCTTCGACAAACGCGCGTTGGGTCAGGAGCATGCGCTGCACGTCGGGATGCGCGACGATCGGATCCGCCACACGCTCAGGCGCAATCACGCCACCCGGCGCGCGCCCCTGCAAACGGTCGCGGGCGTAGCTGGCGGCATTCTGATAGGCCACCGACGCCAGGCTCAACCCCTGCACGCCGACTGCCAGACGGGCACCGTTCATCATCACGAACATTACCTTCAGGCCCTGGTGCGCCTCACCGAGCAGGTAACCGGTGGCGTCATCGTAGTTCATCACGCAGGTCGGGTTGCCGTGGATGCCCATCTTCTCTTCCAGCGATCCGCACTGCACGGTGTTGCGCGCACCCAGCGAGCCGTCGGGGTTGACCAGGAACTTGGGGACGATGAACAGGCTGATGCCTTTGACCCCGGCCGGCGCATCCGGCAGGCGCGCCAGCACCAGGTGGATGATGTTTTCCGCCAGGTCATGCTCACCGGCGGAAATGAAGATCTTGGTGCCGCTGATCCGGTAGCTGCCGTCCGCTTGCGCCTGGGCGCGGCTGCGCAGCAGGCCAAGGTCGGTGCCGCAATGGGGTTCGGTGAGGTTCATGGTGCCAGTCCAGCGCCCGGCAATCATCGGCGGCAGGAACAACGCCTTCTGCGTCGCGCTGCCGCCGTTGGCAATGGCATTGGCGGCGCCGTGGCTGAGCCCGGCGAACATCGAAAACGCGAGGTTGGCGCTGGTCATGATTTCACGCACTGCGACCCCCAGTACGTGCGGCAAGCCCTGGCCGCCGTACGCAGGTGACGCCGTCAGCCCGGTCCAGCCACCCTCGGCGTACAGCCGATAGGCTTCGCGAAAGCCCGGCGCGGTGCTGACCTCGGCGTTTTCCAGGCGGCAACCGAGGTGGTCGCCTACCGCATTGAGCGGTGCCAAAACGCCGCTGGCCAGGCGGCCGGCTTCTTCGAGAATCGCTGTGCTGACATCTTTGGGGGCATCGGCAAAGCCCTCAAGGTCAGCGAATTGTTCCAGTTCCAGCAGTTCATCAAGGACGAACTGCATATCACGCAGTGGTGCGGTGTAGGTTGCCATGGCGGTTGCCCTCTTAAATTCGTTCGATCACGACCGCCAGCCCCTGGCCGACGCCAATGCACAGGCTGACCACCGCATAACGGCCTCCCCTGCGCTCCAGCTCGCGCAGCGCGGTCAACACCAGGCGAGCACCGGAGGCGCCCAACGGATGGCCGAGGGCAATGGCACCGCCATTGGGGTTGATACGCGGGTCGTGCGCGTGCAGGTCGAGCAGGTGCAGGCAGCCCAGGACCTGAGCGGCAAAGGCCTCGTTGATTTCGATCAGATCCATGTCGGCCAGCGTCAGGCCCGCGCGCTCCAGGGCTTTGGGAATGGCATAGGCCGGGCCAATGCCCATCACCCGTGGCGCGACACCCGCCGCCGCGCCGCTGAGGATGCGTCCCCGTGGTGTGACGCCAGCGCGCTCACCTACTGCACGACTGCCAATCAGCAATGCAGCAGCACCGTCGTTGATACCCGAAGCATTGCCAGCGGTGACCACCCCGCCCGTAAACAGCGGGTTGAGCCGCGCCAGTCCCTGGGCATCGGCTTCAGGCCGAGGGTGTTCGTCGTTGCCAACGGTCACGCTGCCCTTGCGGCCTGCCGGTACCTGGACCGGTACGATCTCGGCGTCGAAAAAGCCGTCTGCCAGGGCCTGGGCGTAGCGTTGTTGCGAGGCCAGGGCAAAGGCATCCGCAGCTTCACGGCTGATGCCGTAGTCACGGGCGACGTTATCTGCGGTTTCCGGCATGGTTTCGCTGCCGTAGGCCGCATTCACTTTCGGGTTGGGGAAGCGCGCGCCGATGGTGGTGTCGAACAGCCTGGCCTCACGGCTATAGGCGGATTCGGATTTACCCAGCACGAAGGGTGCGCGGCTCATGCTTTCCACACCACCGGCCAGGTACAACTCACCTTCGCCACAGCTCACTGCGCGAGCAGCATCCAGCACCGCTGCCAGGCCACTGGCACACAAGCGATTGACCGTCTGCCCGGCGACGGTGACCGGCAGCCCTGCGGCAAGCAAGGCATTGCGCGCGACGTTGCGGCTGTCTTCACCAGCCTGGTTGGTGCAGCCGAGGATTACGTCCTCGATCTGTTCTGCGGCAAACGGCGAGCGTGCCACCAGCGCCGTGATCACGTGCGCGGCGAGATCGTCCGGGCGCAGCGGCGCGAGGCCTCCGGCATGGCGGCCAAAGGCACTGCGCAGACCGTCATAGATATAAGCATCAAGCATGGTGAATCCTCAGTTGGGCAGCATCAGTTATCAGCAGTGAGCAACGACAGGCGCAGACTTGCCCGGCGCATCAGCCAGGGGCTTGGGCGGTAACGTGGATCGCGGTAGTAGCTGTACAGCTGGTCGAGCACCTCGAGCACGGTCTCGGCGCCCAGCTCATCGCCCCAGCTCAAGGGGCCCTGGGGGTAGCCCAGGCCGAGGCGGATGGCGTTGTCGATATCCGCCGGGCTGGCGACCCGTTGCTGGGCCATGTCGCAGGCAATGTTGATGATCTGTGCCAACACCCGCTGCGTGACGAAACCGGCGCTGTCACGGATAACGCTGACAGCCACGCCATCGGCGGCCAGCAGCGCGCGGGCGGCCTCGCGCCACTCAGGTGTGGTGGCCACCGTGGTCATCAATACCCGGCGACGTTGCAGAGGGAGAAAGGTATCCAGTGCCAAGGTACGGCACGGGTCCAACTGCTCGGCCTGTGCGCTGAGACTGGCATCGATGCCCAACGGCAGGACGAGGCACAGCGCTTCGGCACTGGGTCGCACGCCAGGCTCAACGGTTACCCCAAGCGTTGCCAACAGGCTGACCACCCGTGCCCGTGCCGCAGGCCGCGCATTGCTCACCCACACCGGAATCTCTGGCAGCGGCCCCGGCGGCACTTCGGCGGGCACCTGTTGCTGGCCGTCGATGTAGCGATAGAAGCCTTCGCCCGTCTTGCGCCCGAGCAGTCCGGCATCCAGCCGTTGGCGGGTGATGACCGTCGGCCTGTAGCGCGGTTCTTGAAAGTACTGCTGGTAGATCGATTCGGTCACCGGGTGGGAGACGTCCAGCCCGGTCAGGTCGAACAACTCGCACGGCCCCATGCGAAAGCCGGCCTGCTCGCGCAGGATGCGGTCGAGCTCGACTGGCTCGGTCACCGCTTCACTGAGCACGCGCATGGCTTCGGTGCCATAACCACGTCCACCATGATTGACGATAAAGCCGGGGGTGTCCTGGGCGCGCACCGCTAGGTGACCGAAGCGTGTGCCCAGGGCCAGCAGGGTTTGCCCGACCCAGGGCGCACTCTGCAAGCCATCGATGACTTCGACGATCTTCATCAGCGGTACCGGGTTGAAAAAATGAAAGCCGCCAACCCGCGTCGGTTGCCGGCATTGCGCGGCGATCGCGGTTACCGACAGCGACGAGGTATTGCTGGCCAGCAGGCAATCATCGCTGACGATGGTTTCCAGCTCGGCGAACAAGGCGCGTTTGGCTGCCAGGTCCTCGATGATCGCCTCGACCACCAGCTGACAATCGGCCAGTTCCCGGATGTCATTGACCGGCAGCAGCCGTTGCGCCGCGGCCAGTACCTGATCGGCGTTCAACTTGCCTTTACCGGCGAGTTTCTCCAGGGTGCCCTGGATGCTTTGCCGAGCAGCCTGGGCCGCGCCCTCACGCTGGTCGAACAGGTACACCGTGACCCCGGCCAAGGCTGCGATCTGGGCAATACCGGCACCCATGACCCCGGCGCCGACGACCGCCATGCAATTGATATCCCGTGGCTGCATGCTTCAGTTCCCCGCATAGACTGGTTTGCGTTTGTCGAGAAAGGCATGCATGCCCTCTTTCTGGTCGGCCGAATCGAACAGCAGCTGGAACGCCTTGCGCTCCAGCATCAGCGCGGTGTCCAGCGAAGCGTCCTGGCCGGCCAGGAGCACTTCCTTGATCTGCATGACCGCCAGGGGGGGCATCGCCGCGATCAAGCCCGCCAGTTCCAGCGCGCGGGCTTGCACCTGCGCGTCGTCTACCACCTCACTGGCCAGCCCCATGGCCAGGGCTTCATCGGCGCTGACCGAGAGCCCGGTCAAGAGCATGCGCATGGCCTGGAACTTGCCCACCGCACGGGTCAGCCGCTGGGTACCGCCAGCGCCGGGCATGACGCCTACGCGCACTTCTGGCTGGGCGAAGCTGGCACTGCGCCCGGCGATGATCAGGTCGGCGTGCATGGCCAGTTCACAACCACCGCCTAGGGCGAAGCCGTTTACCGCGGCGATCACCGGTTTCGGACACTGGGCAATCGCGGCCCACAGGCGCTGGGTCTGGCGCAGCAGCATGTCGATGGCGCCGCGCTCGACCATGTCGCGGATATCGGCGCCGGCGGCAAACACCGTGTCGCCACCGGTCAGGACGATGCAGCGCACGGCAGGATCATGGCCGAGCTGGTTGAAGTGCCCGGCGAGCTGTTCGCGCACCGCCTGGTTCAGGGCGTTGCGCGCCTCGGGTCGGTTCAGGCGTACCAGGGCGACCCCGGGCACAGGGTGTTCTACGCGGGTTTCACTCATGCTTTTATCCTTCTTATGTTTTGCATAGCGGAACTGTATTCCGCAATAAAATCCAGACTACGCAAATTCATCAGGCGTTGTAAATCGCTCTTGTCGCTTAGGGGCTGAAGTTATTTGGCCGACCTGTCTGGATTAACGCTTTCAAGCCCGTTCAGCGACAAAGCCTGCTGGATTAACGAATTTCGCTGTGCGAAACTGCATTTTGATTTCTTGACTCGCCGATTTTTCCTGTGCCAGCATCCGGCCGGCGATCGGTGACCCCTACCCGATCCACGAGGATTTCCCATGGACAAGCGCAAACGCATCGACACCGAAATCGACCTGCAGGCTCTGGAGCCCGATCGCCAGTTCGTCACTGCCCTGGCACGTGGCCTGGAGCTGCTGCGCTGCTTCCGTCCCGGTGAGCGCCATCTGGGCAACCAGGAGCTGGCGGCACGCAGCGGCCTGCCGAAAGCCACGGTGTCGCGCCTGACCTACACCCTCACCCGCCTTGGCTACCTGCAGTACCTGGAGAATCTGGGCAAGTACGCCATCGACACCGGCGTGCTGGCCCTGGGGTATGCCCACCTGAGCGGCCTCGACGTGCGCCGCCAGGCACGGCCGCTAATGCAGGAACTGGCCGATATGACCCAAAGCTCGGTGTCGCTGGGCGCCCGCGACCGCTTGAGCATGGTCTATGTCGAGAACTGCCAGGGCCCCGGCCCGTTGACCCTGCGCCTGGACATTGGCTCGCGCATTCCCATGGCCAGCACCGCCATGGGTCGTGCCTACCTGGCCGCACTGCCCGACCCTGAGCGCGACCTGCTGCTTGACCAGTTCCGCACCCGCCACAGCGACACCTGGCCTGCGCTGCGCACGCAGCTGGACAAAGCCTTTCGTCAGTACCAGGACCATGGCTACTGCCTGGCGGTCGGCGAATGGCAGAAAGATATCAACGCCGTCGGCGTGCCCCTGATCCATCCCGACGGTTCCGGTGTCGTCGCCTTCAGCTGTGGGGGGCCGGCCTTCGTGCTGCGCCAGCACATGCTCGAAGACGACCTGGGACCGCGTCTCGCGCACCTGGTGCGCACTGTCGAAGCCACTCTGGGCCGACAATAACTCCAAGAGGTCTTGCATGATCAACGATCAGGAAACACTCACCCTGCTGCTCGACAGCCTGTCGCGGTTCGTCCGTGAACGCTTGGTGCCAGCCGAGCATGAGGTGGCGGAACACGACCGGATTCCGGCGTCCATCGTCGAGGAAATGCGCGAGCTGGGCCTGTTCGGCCTGTGCATTCCCCAGGATTACGACGGCCTGGGTTTAAGCATGGAAGAAGAAGTTCTGGTCGCCTTCGAGCTGGGCAAGACCTCGCCGGCATTCCGTTCCCTGATCGGCACCAACAACGGCATCGGATCCCAGGGCCTGATCATCGATGGCACTGAAGCGCAGAAGCGCCACTACCTGCCACGCATGGCTTCGGGTGAGCTGATCGGCTCGTTCGCCCTGACCGAACCCGGCGCCGGTTCCGATGCAGCCGCGCTGCGTACCAGTGCGGTGCGTGACGGCGACAGCTACGTGCTCAACGGCACCAAGCGCTTCATCACCAATGCCCCGCAAGCCGGCATCTTCACCGTCATGGCCCGTACCAACGCGCAGATCAAAGGTGCGGGCGGCATCTCGGCGTTCATCGTTGAAGCCGGCACCCCTGGCCTGTCGTTGGGCAAGGTCGACCAGAAGATGGGCCAGAAAGGCGC
Organism: Pseudomonas sp. GZD-222; assembly: GCF_049310525.1. NCBI lineage: Bacteria > Pseudomonadati > Pseudomonadota > Gammaproteobacteria > Pseudomonadales > Pseudomonadaceae > Pseudomonas > Pseudomonas sp. GZD-222. Next base: position 39,627 of record NZ_JBMOWO010000080.1, on the reverse strand, counting down.
GCACACCTGCGACGTGATCTTCGAAAACTGCCGCATTCCGGCGGACAACCTGATTGGTGGCGTCGAAGGCGTCGGCTTCAAGACCGCCATGAAAGTGCTCGACAAGGGCCGTCTGCACATCGCCGCAATCTGCGTGGGTGCTGCCGAGCGCATGCTCGACGATGCCCTGACCTATGCGCTGGAACGTCAGCAGTTCGGCCAGCCGCTGGCGGAGTTCCAGTTGATCCAGGCCATGCTTGCCGACAGCCAGGCGGAGATCTATGCCGCGCGCTGCATGGTCCTCGACGCTGCGCGCAAACGTGATCTCAAGCAGGACGTTTCGATGGAAGCGTCGTGCTGCAAAATGTTCGCCTCGGAAATGTGCGGGCGCGTGGCTGACCGAGCCGTGCAGATCTTTGGTGGCGCCGGTTACGTCGCCGAATACGGCATCGAACGTTTCTATCGTGATGTGCGCCTGTTCCGCATTTACGAAGGCACCACGCAGATCCAGCAACTGGTGATCGCGCGTAACCTGATCCGTCGTGCGGGGAACCGCTGATGCACGAGCGCGATGCAATCCTTGCCGAACTGCCTGAACGCCTGCACCAGCTGCTGGACCGTCACGGTCGCGAACACGCCGCCAACCCTGCCCTGCATGAGGGGGATATAACCCTCAGCTACGGTGAACTACGCCTTGCTGTAGACCTGCTGCAGGCGCAATTGGTCCAGGACGGCGTGCGCGGTGGCGACCGGGTGATGCTGGTGGCGGAGAACTGCCGCTTGCTGGTCGCGGCCCTGCTCGCCCTGAGTCGCCTGGATGCCTGGGCAGTAGTCGTCAACGCACGCTTGTCGGCCAGTGAACTGGATACCCTGAAGCGCCATTGCACGCCACGCCGGGTACTGTTTGCCAGCGCCGCTTCGAGCAGTGCCGCACGCCATGCCGAGCGGGTTGGCGCGCAGCCACGTGAGGTTGCTCATCTGGGCAGCTTTCATCTCGGTGAGCTGAACAGCACCTGCCTGGTTGAACCGGTGGAGCACAACGCCGCCGGGCAAGTCGCCGCGATGATCTACACCACTGGCACCACCGGTGAACCCAAAGGCGTGATGCTTACCCACCGCAACCTGCTGTACATCGCCTGCACCGCCAGTCGCCTGCGTCAGTTGCGCCGGGAGGATCGAGTTTATGCGGTGCTGCCGATTTCCCATGTGTTTGGCCTGACCGCCGTGTGCCTGGCAAGTCTTTACAGTGGCGCCGCGTTGCAACTGCAGGCGCGCTTTGACGCTGCGGAACTGGCGCGGGCGCTGGCCGAAGACGGCATCACCCTGATGCAGGGCGTGCCTGCCATGTTCGCCCGCTTGCTGGAGCTTGCCGACAGTGACTGCCTTGAACTGCGCGCACCGCAGTTGCGTTTCATGTATGCCGGCGGCTCGCCGCTGGACATGAACTTGAAAGATGCCGTCGAGCAACGCTTCGGTGTGCCGCTGCACAACGGTTACGGTTTGACCGAAAGCTCGCCAACCGTCAGCCAGACCCGCATCGAAGCACCGCGCGGCGATACTTCGGTGGGCCGGCCAATTCCAGGGCTGGAGATTCTCTTGCTCGACAACGCGCGGCAGAACGCCGTGCCGCGGGGTGAAGTCGGAGAATTGTGGGTGCGTGGGCCCAACGTGATGAAAGGCTACTACCGCGCCGCCGAACAGACCGCGCAGGTGTTGACCGCTGACGGTTGGTTGAACACCGGTGACCTGGCGCGCCAGGATGATGAGGGCGCGTTGTTTATTGTCGGGCGCAGCAAGGAACTGATCATTCGCTCGGGCTTCAACGTCTATCCGCCGGAAGTCGAAGCGGTACTCAATGCCTTTCCCGGTGTAGTGCTCTCGGCCGTGGTCGGGCGCCCGGTGCCGGGCAATGAAGAGGTGGTGGCGTTCGTTCAGGTGGCGGATGCCGAAAGCTTCGACCTGGTTGCGCTCAAAGCGCACCTGGTCGAGCACTTGTCTCCGTACAAGCGACCCAGCCATGTACGGGTACTCACTGCCCTGCCCTGTGCAGCGACCGGTAAAGTGCTCAAGCATCAGCTCAAGGCCATGAGCCTGGAGCTTTGACGTAATACCTGAACCGTGGGAGCTGGCGCTAGCCGGCGATCGACCGCACAGCGGTCGCAAAACCCGGCTGCAGTTTGTTGTGGTCTGTACCGGCCCCTCGCTGGCTTCGCCAGCTCCCACAGGATTAACCCTGCAGACCACCAAGCCGGCTTAAGATCAGTTTCGAATGAAGCAATATGGCTTGATTTCGTTCCTGACAATGCGTGGGAGGCGGCCTTGTATACCGGGCCGCGATACCGTGCAGCGGGCCCGGATTACTGCAAGCAACACCGCTCATCTACCGATTGCCGCTCCCCTTGAAATGCCACTTTGCTCTGCTAGCGTTAGGCGGGCTGTACAGGCGACACAAGGACGATTACCCCTCTGCCCGTTTGCAATGGAGGCAACACATGAGCGCAGTCACCAGTTCAACCAACTTCGGTCACGGCTACCCTACTCCCGGACCACAAACGCCCACCGCACAAAAAGTGCTCGACCACGTGTTCTTTCTCTCGGAAAGCCAATGGAAGCAAGTCCGCGAAGAAGAGCAATTCGATTTCATCATCATCGGCACCGGTTTCTGTTCGCTGGCGTTCGCCGAACGCATTCTCGACAGCAAACCGCAGGCGCGGATTTTGATGATCGAGCGCGGGCCGTTCTTCCTGCCCGAACACTTCCAGAACTTGCCGATCCCTTACCAGAAAACCCTCGGCGGTTTTTCCGAAACCTTCCCCTGGACCCTGTCTGCCCGCACCGCCAGCCAGCCGCCTGGTCATATCGGCTGGCAGCACGGGATGGTGCCGTTCTTCGGTGGCCGCAGCATCATGTGGAGCGCCTGGTGTCCACGTCCCACCAAGGAAGAAATGGCGTTCTGGCCGGAGCAGACCATTGCCGCGGTGCAGGCCCGGTTTAAATCGGCTGAAGCACTGCTCAACGTGATCCCCGCCGACAAGATCGACACGCAACTGGATCCGCAACAGCGTGAACAGGTCACCCAGCAGCGTCCGGTGTACGGCACGATGCAGTTGTCTCTACAGGACATGCTCAACCGCAACATCGGCAAGATCGACTCGGCAACCCGCTGGCTGCCTGCGCCTCTGGCGGCGGCTGCCGATCGTGCCGGTGGCGTGGACTTTGCGAAGTTCTCCACCCCGGCAGCAATCATGGAACTGGCCAGTCGCCAGGCCGATCTTGCGACGCGGGGCAAGGGCAGCCCGCTGCGGATCGTCACCGAGTGTATTGTCGAACGCATTCACCAGCAGGATGGCGCTGCCACGGCCCTGCAAACCTCGCGTGGCGTGGTCAACATCGGCAACGCCAAGCTGATCCTGGCAATGGGCACCCTGCCCCCCGCCACGCTGCTGATGAACTCCTTCCCACAGGTCAAACGCGCAGGTGACCGCTTTACCGCCCACTTCATCACCTCCGTGGTCGCCCGCGTGCCGCGCAAGGACTATCCGTTCGCCGACAAGCTCGGCGAGCTGGAGCTGGCCGCGATCTACCTGGCCGGACAGAACAAGCACAATGCCATGCAATTCCATGTGCAACTGTCGGTGCTGTCTGATCGTGAGCCGCTGAAGAACGCGCAAAAAGCTGCGCGCTACATGCCGGATGTGGTGGCTACCGCGTCAATGGCGCAACTGGAGTCGTCGAAAGACCAGCTGGTGTTCGTCTGCGCGGTGCTTGGCGAAATGGATTTCCGTAACCCGGAAAACCACTTCCACCGCAACGATCAGGAAGACCCGACCACCAACGTCACCCTGCAGGTACTGGCCAGTGAAAACGACCGCCTGACCTGGGACACCATGGATGAAGGCACCTTCCAGATGATGGAACGGGTCTTCGCGCCTGAGGGTAACGTCGAGTACTGGCACGGGGATCCGAACCAGGGCAGCTGGAGCGCCGAACGCCCCGGTGTCGAAGCCCGCCGGGTAGCCGGGCTGGTGCATGAGGGATCGACACTGTGGATCGGCGACAAAGATGAAGGTGTGGTCGGCCTGGATTACCGTCCCCATGGTGTGGAGAACGTGTATGTCACCGGCGGCGCACTATGGCCGGCCAGTGGCTCGTGGAACCCGACCATGACCATGGTAGCCCTGGCGCAGGACCTGGCTGATCAGCAGCTGGACAACGTCAATAGCACCAAACAACCGCCGACATCGGATTTGACTGAGGTCTGATCCGTATTCCAGGCGTGACCGGGGCTGCGGCACAAAGTTATGTGCAGCAGCCCCGGTTTTTTTTTCAGCGCTCAATCCTCATTATCGACCTTAGCCGTCAGCACATCGCCAATGGCATAGAAGTGCCCACCGGCAATGTAGTGCAGGCTGCGCAGTGCAGGGTCAGCTTGTTCGAAGTGCCAGTGACCGTCCTTGAATACCCGCGTATCGGCCCAGGCGTCGATGACTTCGCCAATGAACAGGTCGTAGGCTTGCTGGTTGTGCGGCTCAGGCACTAGCCGACAGAGCAGCCAGGCGGCACAACCGGCCACGAACGGTTGTTCATGGCCGGGCATGCGCATCAGTTCGACACCGGCGCGCTGCAACTTGTCCGGCGTGTCGGCCAGGCTTTTGGTGCCCACATCATGAGTGAGCTGAACCTGGGCCGCCGTCGGCACCTGGATCACGAACAAGCCGCTTTGCTCGACCAGCGTGCGGGTTTGCGTGGCCTTGTCGAGCACCACGGTCAGTTTCGGCGGCATGAAGTCCAGGGCACAGGCCCAGGCCGCCGCCATGACGTTGTCGACGCCCGCATGGCAGGCGGAGACCAGCACGGTGGGCCCGTGGTTGAGCAAGCGGTAGGCCTTGGCCAGTTCGACCGGGGCGATAAAATCGTTCATGCAGCACCTTGATTCGGGCAGTGGATGAACGATTGTAAGCGCGTCGTTATCCCGCGTGCATCTCGCGAATCAGCTTCTTGTTGATCTTGCCGACACTGGTTTTCGGAATCTCCTCGACGAACCGCACCTGGCGCGGCACCGCCCATTTGTTCAGACGCCCGCTGTCGACAAACTGTTGCAGGTGCTGCGCCAGGGCTGGCTGGTCCAGCTGCATACCAACGACGGTGACCACCAGGGCCAACGGCTGCTCGCCCCACTGCGCATCGGCAATACCCACGACCGCCACCGAATCGACGGCCGGGTGCTGGCTGATCAGGCTTTCCAGCGCCACCGAGCTGATCCATTCGCCACCGGTCTTGATCACGTCCTTGATCCGGTCGCGAATCTGCACCACTCCGCGGTCGTTGATACAGGCCATGTCGCCGGTGTGCATCCAGCCGCCCGCCCACAGCGCAGCGCCTTGCTCCGGTTCCTTGAGGTAACCCTGGGTCAGCCAGGGTGCGCGCACCACCACCTCCCCCAGGGTTTCACCGTCATGCGCCACGTCCTTGCCCTGCTCATCGACAATGCGCAGATCCACCAGCGGGATCGGCACACCGGCGTTGATCCGCAGCGGCACCTGCTGCTCCATGGGCAGTGCCAGGTCTTCGGCGCTCAGGCTGGTCAGGCACAACAGCGGGCAGCTCTCGGACATTCCGTAACCGCAGTGCACGCGAATCCCGCGAGCACTAGCGCGTGCCGCCAGGCCCTGGGTCAAGGCGCTGCCGCCGAGGAGCATTTTCCAGCCGCCCAGATCAGTCTGCCGGCCTTCTTCGCAGTCGAGCATCATCTGCAGCAGGGTCGGTACGCAGTGCGAGAAGGTCACCTGCTCTTCCCGGAACAGGCGCACCAGCTGGTTGGGTTCGTAACGCCCGGGGTAAACCTGCTTGATTCCCAGCGCGGTGGCCACATAGGGCACGCCCCAGGCATGCACATGGAACATCGGCGTGATCGGCATGTACACGTCGCCCGAACGCAGCAACGGCTCACCGCCACAGGCGGCAAAAGTGCCCAGCTCGTTGAGCGTATGCAGCACCAGCTGGCGATGGGTGAAATACACGCCCTTCGGGTTACCGGTGGTGCCTGTGGTGTAGAACAGTGTCGCCAGGGAGTTCTCGTCGAAATCGGGGAATTCGAACTGGCTGTCTGCGGCTGCCAGCAAGGCCTCGTATTCACCGCGCACAGGCAGACCGGTGGCACAAGGTTCGGCATCGCTGAAGCGGATATAGCCCTCGACCGTGTTCAGTTCACCTTGCAACTGCTCCATCAGCGGCAGGAAATCGTCATGCACCAACACCAGCCGGTCCTCGGCGTGGTTCATGGTGTAGAGGATCTGTTCAGCCGACAGGCGCACATTGACCGTGTGCAGTACCGCGCCAAGCATTGGCACGGCAAAAAAGCATTCCAGCGCGCGATGGCTGTCCCAGTCGAGCAAGGCCACGGTGTCACCCGGTTTGACGCCGGCCTCGACCAGCACATTGGCCAGGCGCTGGATGCGTTCAAGCAGGGTCATATAGGTGTAGCGCAGCTTGTCGGCGTAGACGATTTCCTGGCCGGGCTGATAGCGCACGCCCGACAGCAGCAGACGCTTGATCAGCAATGGGTAGCTGTAGGCTCCCGGTGCAGGAGCTATGACGCGAGTGTTGATCATTTCTGCATCCTTCACAGTTGTTCGGCGTCAAGCAGGAACAGGCTGGCGCTGCCGGCCTTGACGGTGGCGCTGAGCGACTGGATACGCGGCAGCAGGCGGGCAAAGTAGAAGCGCGCGGTGCCCAGCTTGCTGGCATGGAAGTCGCTGCGCGTATGTTGCTCGAGGGCGACATCGGCCATCTGCGCCCACATATAGGCGTACAGCGTGTAGCCGAACACATGCAGGTACTCGACCGCCGCGGCGCCGATTTCCTGAGGGTTGCCTTGCGCACGGTCGAGCACCCAGGCCGTTAGTTCTTCGAGATTGTCGACGGCGCCCAGCAGCGGCGCGCTGAACTCGGCGCGTGATGGGTCGAGCCCTTGGGCGAATGCCTTGATCTGTGCGCACAGCACGTTCAGCGTGCGGCCACCGTCGGCAACCAGTTTGCGCCCCACCAGGTCCATGGCCTGGATACCGTTGGTGCCCTCGTAGATCTGAGTGATGCGGCAGTCACGAATCAGCTGTTCCTGGCCCCATTCACGGATGTAACCGTGGCCGCCAAATACCTGTTGGCCATGCACGGTGGTTTCCAGGCCCATGTCGGTGAGGAACGCCTTGGCCACCGGCGTCAACAACGCCACCTGCGCTTCGGCGTTGCTGCGCTCGGCGGCGTCTTCGCTGTATTTGGCCAGGTCCAGTTGCAGCGCCACATAAGTGGAAAATGCGCGCCCGCCTTCGTTCAGGGCTTTCATGGTCAGCAGCATGCGCCGCACGTCCGGGTGCACGACGATCGGATCGGCCACCTGCTCGGCCGAAACCGGGCCGGTCGGTGCGCGGCTTTGCAGGCGCTCGCGGGCGTAGTCGATTGCGTTCTGGTAGGAGCGCTCACCCAACGCCAGGCCCTGGATACCGACGCCCAGGCGTTCGTAGTTCATCATGGTGAACATGGCATTCAAGCCTTTGTTCAGGTCACCGACCAGATAGCCGATGGCACCATCGAAGTTCATCACACAGGTGGCCGAGGCCTTGATCCCCATCTTGTGTTCGATGGAGCCACAACCGAGGCTATTGGCCTCGCCCAGCGATCCGTCATCTTCGACCATCACCTTGGGCACCAGGAACAACGAGATGCCCTTGGCACCTTTTGGCGCATCCGGCAGCTTGGCCAGCACCAGGTGGATGATGTTCTCGCTCAGGTCCTGCTCGCCACCGGTGATGAAAATCTTCGTCCCGGTGATACGGTAGCTGCCGTCGGCCTGAGGCTCGGCGCGGGTGCGGATCAAGCCCAGGTCGGTACCGGCATGCGGTTCGGTCAGGCACATCGAGCCGGTCCAGCGGCCTTCGTACATGGCCGGCAGATACTGGGCCTTGAGTGCGTCGCTGGCGTGATTGAGCAACGACAGGCAGGCCCCGGCGGTGAGCATCGGGTACAGACCAAACGACAGGTTGGCGGCGTTGAGCATCTCCTCGACCTGGGCGCCAATGACCTTGGGCATGCCCATGCCGCCGTACTCCACGGCGCCTGCGACACCGACCCAGCCATCTTCGGCATAGGTGCGATAGGCCTGGGCGAAGCCATCGGGGGTGATTACCCGGCCGTCTTCCCAGCGGCAACCTTGCTCATCGCCACTGCGGTTCAACGGCGCCACTACCTGGGCGATGACCTTGCCCGCCTGTTCGAGAATGGCCTTGGCCGTGTCGGCGTCGACATGCTCGGCCAACGCTGGAATCCGTGACCAGATGGCCGGAATGTCGAAGACCTCGTTGAACAGGAAATCCATGTCGCGCAAAGGTGGACGGTAATCAGACATGATGCGAATACTCGACTTCTTTGGTGGTGTTTTGCAGCCCGCTAGGAACGGTGCTGTGAGCAGTGGCCTGGGCTTTTGTGCCAGGCAGGAGGAAATGCGAGAGCGCCGGAATCAGGATCAGCGCGCCGAGCATGTTCCACAGGAACATGAAGGTCAGCAGGATGCCCATGTCGGCCTGGAACTTGATCGGTGACCAGGCCCAGCCGACCACGCCGGCGGCCAGGGTGATACCGACCAGGCCAACCACCCGGCCGGTGAAGGCCACGGCGTTCTCATAGGCCTCCGACAGCGGCATGCCCTTGCGCTGGTAATGTAACTGCACGCTGAGCAAGTACAGCGCGTAGTCCACGCCGATACCCACGCCGAGAGCGATGACCGGCAAGGTCGCGACCTTCACGCCAATGCCCATCATCACCATCAGCGCCTCGCACAGCACCGAGGTCAGTACCAGCGGCAGCACGGCGACAACCGTGGCGCGCCAGCTGCGGAAGGTAATCAGGCAGAACACGGTGACCGCCAGGTACACCAGCAACAGCATGGTGCGGTTGGCATCGCGGACCACGATGTTGGTCGCCGCTTCGATCCCGGCGCTGCCAGCGGCCAGCAGGAACTGGCGGTCCTCACTGCTGTTGGCCTGGGCGAAGCGCTCGGCGACGGCGACCACTTCGTCCAGGGTGTCGGCCTTGTGGTCCTTGAGGTAGGCGATCACCGGCATCAGCGAGCAGTCGTTGTTGAACAGCTCCGGGGCGTTGACCGAGGCCTGTTGCGCCGCGTAGTTGAGTACATCCTGGTTGCGCTGAATGCTATTGAGCTTGGGGTTGCCTTCGTAGGTACCGGCGGTGATCTGGCGCACCGCGTTGGTCAACGACAGCGTGGTCTGCACCCCGGCATGTTGCTGCAGCTCCCAAGCCAGGCGGTCGGCGAGTACCAGGGTCTGATAGCGCAGGCAGCCTTCGGGAGCGGTCTTGATCATGATCGCGAAGGTGTCGCTGGACAGCGCGTAATGGCCGGTGATGTAGGCGTTGTCGCGGTTGTAGCGGGAATCGGCGTGCAGTTCCGGAGCGCCACTGTCGAGGTCGCCGATCTTCAATTGCAGGCTCATGGCAAAGCCGCCAGCCCCCAGCAGCGCAGCCACGATCAATGTCGCCGTCGCCCATTTACGCGTGGTGAAGCGATCGAGCAGGTCCCAGAGCTTGCCGAAGCCACGGTGCTCGGCGGCCCGCGAGTCGATGCGCAAGGCGCGTTCGGCGGCTTTACGGCCGACACCGACATACGACAGCGCCACCGGCATCAGCAGCAACGAGGTGAAGATCAACACGGCTACGCCAATACTGGCGGTGATTGCCAGGTCCTGGATGACCGGGATGTCGATCAGCATCAACACGGCAAAGCCCACCGCGTCGGCGAGCAGCGCGGTGACACCGGCAATGAACAAGCGCCGGAAGGTATAGCGCGCGGCCACCTGGCGATGGGTGCCGCGGCCGATGTCCTGCATGATGCCGTTCATTTTCTGCGCGGCGTGGGACACACCAATGGCGAAAATCAGGAACGGCACCAGGATCGAGTAAGGGTCGATGGCGTAACCCAGCCAGGCGACAATACCCAGCTGCCAGACCACCGCCGTCAATGAACACAGCACCACCAGCAGGGTACTGCGCACGCAACGGGTGTAGAGGTAGATGATCACCAGGGTGGTGGCCACCGCCAGGGCAAAGAACAGCATGACCTGGATCAGCCCGTCGATCAGGTCGCCCATCAGCTTGGCAAAACCGATCACATGAATCTTGTAGTTACCCTGGGACTCGTACTGGCTGCGCAGCTGCTCGAGCTTCTGCGAAAAGGCGTAATAATCGATGCCACGGCCGGTGGCCGAGTCCTGGTCCAGCAGCGGCACAATGAGCATGCTCGATTTGAAATCGCGGGCAACCAGGCTGCCGACGATGTTCGCGCGCTCGATGTTCTGCCGCAGTTGCTCGATGTCGGCCGGTGAGCCCTGGTAGCTGTCGGGCATCACCGGTCCGCCCTGGAAGCCCTCTTCGGTGACTTCGGTCCAGCGCACGGCCGGGCTCCACAGCGATTTCATCCAGGCGCGGTCGACGCCCTGGCTGAGAAACAGCTCGTCGTTGATATGGCGCAGGGTCTGCAGGTAGTCCGGGTCGAAGATGTCGCCCTGAGTGTTCTCCACCACCACCCGCAACGAGTTACCCAGGCCGCGCAACGATTGACGGTTGTCGAGGTAGTTCTGGATGTAGGGGTGGCTCTGCGGAATCATTTTCTCGAAACTGGGCCGCAGCTCCAGGCGCGTCACGGCCATGAACCCCAGCACCAGGGTCGCCAGCAGCATCAGCAGCATGAACGGCAGACGATGATTGAACACCAGGCGTTCCAGCCAGTTGCCGGAGCGCGTGTCAAATTCGCCGAGGGTGCGGATCACCGGCAAGGTGTCTTGTTGGATAGTGGCCATCAGGTTATCTCTTGTTATGGGGACGGCATTTATTCGACGGCGAGCGTGCGCACGCCACGTTCGCCTACCAGCACCAACTCGGTCGCGGCATCGAATGCCGCCGCACTGATCGGTGTGCGTGCCGTTTGCTTGACCTGGGTGAAACTGGCACCGTCGTCGCGGCTGAGCAGCACGTGCCCGGCCTGACTCAACAGCCACAGCTGTCCGCCACTGTCGAGGCTGCCCGCGGTAATGCTGTTGGCAACCCCGGTGTTCACCGGTTGCCAGTGCTGGCCACCATCGGTGCTGCGCAACACATGGCCGCGCAAGCCATAGACCAGCAGCACGCCTGGTTTGCCGACGGCGCCAAAGAAGGTACCGCTGTAAGGTGTGGTCAGGCGGGTGAAGCGCTGGCCATCGGCGTCGAGCTTGAGCAACAGGCCCTGCTCACCGGTGATGTACAGCGCACTGTCGACGCTGGCCAGGCTGGTCAGGTGCAGCCCTTGCGGGTTGTCGCTGCGCTCGAGCCATGGGGTCCAGTGCTGACCGCCGTCTCGGGTGTGCAGCAGCAGGTTGAAGACCCCGACAGCAAAGCCGTTTTGTTCGTCAGCGAACCAGACATCCAGAAAGGGTTTGTCGGCGCCTTCTTGTACCAACCGTTCGCCTTCGGCAATCAGCGTTGGCCAACGCTCGTCGTCCGGTGCGGCCTTGGCCTGGGCGCGGTAGTAAGCCAGCACCTGCTCGCCCAGTACGCGACCATCCAGTTGTTTCTGCCAACTGACACCGCCATCGCGGCTGTGCAGGATCACCCCGTCATTGCCCACTGCCCAGCCCTGCTCGGCACTGGGAAAGCTCACGGCATTGAGGTCGGCACTGGCCGGGACACTGGCTTGCTGCCAATGGCCGCCGTTGTCATCGGAATACAGAATGTGCCCGCGTGGACCGACAGCCACCAGGCGCGCGCCGACGTTGCTGACGTCACGCAACGGGCTGGCGGTCGCCAGGGCACTGGGCATGGCCGGCAGATCCAGCACATCCATGTAAGGTGCGGCCTGTGCCGCACCTTGAAGGGCGGTCCACGTCAGCATCAACGCAGTACAGCGCTTGAGAAAATACATACCGGGTCCTCCGGGATCGCCGCTGCACGCAGCAGACTGCTCAACAAAGGCTCCGCCATCCTCGGATGGCGGAGCTCACACTAGCTGCGGACGAACTCAGCGAATGCCGGCCCCGGCCAGGGACTCAGGCGACCACTGGGTCTTGGACAGCGGCTCGATGTAGCGGATGCCGCCGTACGCGCCCACTACACCATTGAGGTTGTAGGTGCCGCCGACCAGGTCGTAGATCATGAAAGGCGTGGCGTCCGGGGTCTGTTTGTCGTAGCTCTGGCTGAGGAAGGCGAACGAACCACGGTACAGCTGACCACGCGCGTCATACTGATCGGATGCCAGAGCGATCCAGCTGTCTTCGTCGAGGTAGAAGCGGCGCTTGTGATAGATGTGACGGGCGCCGTCCTTGAGCTTGCCTTCGACGACCCACACGCGGTGCTTCTCCCAGCGCACGAATTGCGGCGCCAGATGGTTGGGGGTGATGAGCTGCTTGATGTCGGTGTTGTAGGTGAGCTTGTAGGTGTTGTAAGGCACAAACATTTCCTGTTTGCCCACCAGGGTCCAGTCGTAGCGGTCCAGGGCGCCGTTGAAGACGAACACGTCATCATAGGTACCCGAACCCGAGGTGCCGGGGTTTGGCGTGTCATACGCCAGGTTCGGCGCGAGCTTGACCCGACGCTGCCCCGGCAGGTACTGCCAGGCGCTACGTGGTTGCACCAACGGGTTGGCGGCGTCACGCAGCATCATGGCCTCACCGGCACGCCGGGCAGGTGCGGTGTACACCAGCTTCATCTGGTAGTAGGTATCTTTGGCCCCGATGGTTTTGCTCATGTCCTCATAGATCGGGTAGCTGATGTTGGCTTGACCGGTGGTGGACAGGGTCGGCACACCGGCGGAGTCGACGTTCCACGAGTCGTACTTGGCCGCCATGCTCACGCCCTGATAGCGCAGCAGGAAGTTCCACATAGCCTCGGCACCGGTCTGGGGAATCGGGAACGGAATACCCGGCAGCACGTTTTCAACGGCTGCACCGCCCTCCTTGCTCTGCGCGCCGACAGCGTTTTTCGCGGTGTTGTCCAGCACCGGCTGAGGCAGCGCCACGGTACGGTGGGTCGGATAGACATCGACCGAGAAGGTCGGGAAGCGCTTGAGCAGCTCCTGGGTCGTTGCGCTCAGTTGCCCCTTGTATTGATCGGCGTTCTTGCCATTGATGACCAGCAGCGGCTTTTCACCGGCAAACGGGTCCGGGCGCATGCTGTCGCCGCTCTTGAAGCTGGCCGGTGGGGTAACCAGGCCGCCCTGGTAGGCAGGAATGGAGCCGTCGGCGTTGGCGGCGCTTTCGGCACCGATACGGGTCAGGCTGGTGCCGAGGCGGGCTGCCTGGTCGCTGGAGACAGCGGCCTGGGCGCAGTGGATGGAAGCCAGTGACAGGCAGGTGGCCAGCAGTGTACGCATATAGTTCATGATGATTGTTTTCCTGCGTGATGTCTGAAGGAAGACGTGACTCAAAAAGTGGTTTTAACGGTGAGGTACAGCGCGCCACGGTCCTCAGTGGTCGCCCCGCCGCCAGAGAAAGAGGCATAGCCTCCGCCGTAGCAGGTGTAATCCTGCTCGCCGTCCAGGGCATTGGGAGTCGTGCCATCGGTCTGGCCGTTGTTGCACGACTGCGACTTGCCAAAGCTGTCGACATACTTGAGGTCGACGAAATACTGGTTGTACACCGCGGCGCTGACGCCCACGGCATAGGTGCCGGTGTCTTCGGCGCCGCCGCCCTGCACCGGTGAGATGCCATCGAGGCCGACGTTGATCGACAGCGGCATGCTCATGTCGACACCGGGCATGACCTGGTACCAGGTCGGGGTGAAGTTGACGGCGATACCCCAGTTGTCACGGGTCGGCTTGTCGATCCCGCGGTAGCTGCTCTTGCCCTTGTACAAGGCCTCGTTGTGGCCATCGAGCTTGAGCAGGTTGCTGTAGAACAGCTCGCCCAACAGGGTTGCGCTGTCGAACAGCGGCGTATCGGCGATGGTCATCAGGCCGTTGAGGGTCCAGTGCAGCGTCTGGCCGGTGGCACCCATGCCGTCGCCATCACTGGGCACGTCGTAGACCACACCGCTGCTTGGCAGGCGCGGCGGCAACAGACCGAAGCCGCCACCCAGGCCACCTTGGCCGGGTGCGCTGACGATTGCCGGAATGCTCGCCAGCGGCATGTTATGGCGGATGTTCAGGTCGCTGCCGACGCTGATGCCGGCGACGTCCTTGGACAGGCTCAGGCCATAGACGTCGATGTTGTCGGCGTAGGCGAACTGGTAGGTGGCGCTCTGCAGCGAGTTGTAGAGGTTGCCTACTGCGCCCTGGCGGCCGGCTGGCGGATTGCCGAACGGGCCACGGGCAACGGTCAGGCCGCGGGTATCGAGCCAGGCTTGCGGGAGAATTTCCGAAGTCTTGCGGTAGTAGAAACCGAGGGTGCCGCCCAGCCATTCCGGCGACCACTTGGCCATGATACCCCAGTCACCACGTTTCTCCGGGTTCAGGTCTTCGCCGCGACGGATGCTGGTCAGCGCACCGCGCACCGGGATCAGCCCTGGCGTGCCGGTGTGACCAAGGAGGAAGCTCTGGGCGCCCTCACCCACCACATCGGAACCGCCGTAATAGGTGCCGGCTTCCGGCAAGCGAGCGGCATCCCATTCGAAGAAATACTGCGCGCCGATGGTCAGTTCCGGGTTCACCAGGAACGAGGTCGACAGCTGGTTGCGCGGTACGAACAGCTCCTTGGCTTCAGTACCAGGCGACGCCGCCAGCTTTGCCAGGTCCAGACCGGACTGACCATAGCTGAGCGAGTGCACCGGATTGAGCAGGGTCTCGCCCCAGAACAGGTTGTGCTGGCCAAGTTTGCCGCTCAGTTGCGAACTCTCGCCGATGTCGGTGCTCATGAACACGAAGGCATCGAGCACTTCACCGGACGGGCCGCTGTAGTAACGCTGGGCGTAGTTGCTCAGGTGCGGGCTGCCCAGCGGCGTGCCGGTACCCGGCAAGCCATTGAGGCTCGGAACGATGCCGGAGCTGTCGCCATTACCGTTGACGAAAGGATTGGAGTTGGAGCCAGTGTTGTCATAGGCCTTGTCGTACCAGCTGGCGGCACTGACGCGAAAACCCATGTGGCCCTGGTAGATCACGTCCAGTTCAGTCAGCAGGTCGACGCGGTTGGTGATGTTGGTGCCGGCCTTGCGGAAGTTGTAATCGCCGTCGTTGTTGTTCGGCGTTGCCAACATGCGCTTGTCGGCGCTTTCGGTACGTACGCCGTAGTTGTACTTGACCGTGTTGTCCAGGCGCACGGCCCAGTCTTCATTACCGGTATCGACTTCGAACGCCTGGGCGCCAGGCAGTGCGAGCAGGCTGATGGCGCAGGCGAGCAGACAACGCTGCGACGGCACAGCGCAGAGAATGCGGTGTTTTGGCATTACGATGACTCCACGAATTGTTATTTTTGTTCTCGCCGCCCGACTTTTGCGGGCGTTGGTCAAGCGTCCATGCGCGACGGCAGGGTTAACGGTCCAGGCTTTGAATGAATGTTTCGGCTTGCGGCCAGGCACCGAATCCGGCAGCCGGGTTCAGGTGCCCGACAGCGCCCAGCAGCTCCAGCTCGCTGCCCCAGCCCTCGGCCATGGCAGTAACCGCCTCAAGGCTGGCCAGGTGGTCGTTGCTGCTGGCGGCGACAATGCTCGGGAACGGCAACGGGGTGATCGGCAGCGGTGCCCAGCCGTTGGCGCGCAGAGTGTCCGGGCTTGGATATGCCTCAGGCCACTGCGCGTTAAGGTCCGGTGGTGCGGCCAGCAACGCGCCTTTGATCGGTCGGTTAAAGCGCGCGGCCCAATGGGCGACCATCAACACACCGGCGCTGTGCGCGACCAGCACTACTTCACCTTCGATCTGCTCCAGCTCGCGCTGGATAGCTTCGACCCGGGCGTTGCAGTCCAGGCCATTGACCTGCAGCGGCGGTACCGCGCGGACTTTGGCCAGTTTCGCCTGCAGCAGGGTCTGCCAATGTTCGGCGACATGGTCGCGCAGGCCGGGGACGATCAGGACGGTAGCGGCGGTATGCAATCTTTCCACATCAGCACCTATGCTCAGGACAGTCGGCTCACCACCTAAGGTGAGCGCTTCGAGAGCCACACTAATCCCCCCTCCCCCCGGGTGCTTTACATTGAACGTCAGTGACTTCACATTTGATGACAGGGGTGCGGGCAGCCGTCCGCTATGCTTGAGAGGCCGGCATTTTGTGTCAGCTTGGAGGCAGGAAACGGCTTTTCATTTGACGACACTCAGGCTATAAAAAGCGACCCGCCACAGAAGCGGGACGCCTAATGAGAACGCGTGGAAAACAATAAAATGACCGCCCTCGTCCGTGCTTCAAGCTTGACCAATTACCTCGAAGTGTCGCGCCATGTAGGCCTGAACCCGCATTCCTTATTGGCCCAGGTCGGCCTGAGTGCCGCGCTGCTGGATGATCCCAACCAACGCCTTGCGGTCTCCAGCGTGATAACCCTGCTGGAAGAGTCGGCGCGGGTCAGTGGCTGTGAAAGCTTCGGCTTGCGCATGGCCGAACTGCGCCAGTTATCGGACTTTGGCGAAATCAGCCTGCTGCTCACTCACCAGCGCACTTTGCGCGGCGCCTTGCAGGTAATCGTGCAATACCGTCACCTGCTGAACGACGCCCTGGCCATCCATATAGAGGACGCGGGCAAAACCGTGATCATTCGTGAAGAAGTGGTCAGTGACCTGCCGTACAGCAGTCGCCAGGCCACGGAGCTGGCCATCGGCGTGATGCGCCGTTTATGTGCGGCGGTCCTCGGTGCTCACTGGCATCCAATCAGTGCCAACTTCACCCACAACGCGCCGGCCGACCTTGCCATTCACCGGCGGATTTTCGGTTGCAAGCTGGTGTTTGGCAGTGAGTTCAATGGCATTGTCTGCCCGGCGGCTGACCTGGATGCGGCCAATCCCCTGGCCAACGAGGCCATGGCGCGCTTGGCCCAGCGCTACCTGGATACGCTGGCCGGGGGCAAACTGTCGCTGGAGCTGGAGATGCGCAAGACCATCTACCTGCTGCTACCCATGGGGCGCGCCACCATCGAGCAGGTGGCGCAGACTCAGGGCATGAACGTACGGACCCTGCAGCGCCGGCTGGAGGAATGTGGGGTGACCTTCAGTGATTTGATCAACGGCGTGCGGCGCGATCTGGTGATTCGTTATCTGGAGAATCCCAGTTACTCGTTGGGGCGGATTGCCGACATGCTGGGGTATTCGATGCCCAGCTCGTTTACTCGCTGGTTTATTGCGCAGTTTGGTGTGCCGCCGGCTACCTGGCGGGTGCAGCATGGTGTACAGCCGCGCTGAGGGGGTAAAGCACCTGTGGGAGCTAGCCCCACAGGTGCTATCAATCCTACAATCCCCAGTGCATCAAGGCCAATACCAGCAATACCAAAAACACCGTCTCCCCTACCATCAAGGCAATGGGCTTGAAGCCGACCTTGGCCAGTTCCTTGAGCTGGGTCTTCATCCCCAGCGCACTGATCGCCACCACCAGACACCAGCGCGACAGGTCATTGATCCCGCCCTGCACCAGCGTTGGCACCCAGCCCGTGCTGTTCAGACATGCCAGCAACACAAAGCCCACCGCAAACCAGGGCAACAACGGCGGCCGCTGCCCGCTGGCATCATCCCCGGCGCGCCGGGTAATCATCGCCGCACAGACAATCACCGGCAGCAACATCGCCACCCGCATCAGCTTGACCACGGTCGCAATGTCACCGGTCTCGGTAGACATGCTGTACCCCGCCCCCACCACCTGCGCGACATCGTGAATCGTGGCGCCGAGAAACACCCCGGCCTGTGGCGGCGACAGCTGTAACCAGCCGGCAATCATCGGATAGAGGATCATCGCCAGGGTCGACAGCGCCGACACGCCGATCACGGTAAACAGCGTCGCATGTTCCTTCTGCTTGTGCTGAGGCAACGCCGCTGCCAGCGCCAAGGCCGCCGAAGCACCGCAGATTGCCGTCGCACCACCCGTGAGCATGCCGAACAGGCGGTTGAAGCCCAGTGCCTTGGCGACCACCATCGATACGCTGATCGTCACCACGACAATAATGACCACCAGGGCCACCGGCTTCCAGCCGAGACTGGCGATCTGCTCCAGAGTAATGCGCATGCCCAGTAACGCCACCCCGATGCGCAACACCGTGCGTGCGGTGAATTCGATACCGGCCTTGCAACTGCCGTCAGCGGAAAGGAAGTTCAGCGCCATGCCCAGCAACAGGGCAAACAGCATTACCGGCGCACCGTAGTGCTCGCTGAGAAAACTGGCTGCAGCCGCGGCGATCAGACTGACCACAAACCCCGGCGCAAGTGTGCGCACCCGATTGTTGACGGCGGCAATGGCGACAGTGCTCATACACCGCCCTCCTCGGAATCGATAACAATGAACAGCTGCTCGCCCTGGCGCTCGACCGGGTAACTGGCGACCTTGAGCTGGGTGGAATTGAGCAGATAACCGCTGGCCAGATCGAAACGCAGGCCGTGGGCGCAACACTGGATCACGCGCCCTTCCAGGCGCCCGCCACACAACGACGCACCCTGGTGCGGGCAGCTGTCATCGATGGCGTAGAAATGGTCGGCGACGTTGAACAGCGCCAGGCTCTTGTCGGCAAAGGTCAGCAATACACGGCTGTTGCGCTCTGGAACCTTGGCTGTCGGCACAGGATAGCGATAACTCATGCCAGCACATCCTGTTCCAACGCTTCACACATGACCTCGAGCAGTAACTCGGCGGGCTGGGCGCCGCTCACCGCGTGATAGCGGTTGAAACGAAAATACGGCACACCTTCGCCCATGTGGTCGTTAGCATCCATAAACGGACTGGCATCGCCACGCAGGCAATCGGCGACCTGCAACGGACTCAGTCCGCAGTCGCGGGCAATCTGCAGCAAGGTAATCGGATCACCGAGATCCTTGCCCTGCTGAAAATAGGCCGCAAACAGCTGAGCCAACAGAGCTTCAACCCGCGCCGGATCACCCAGCGCGACCGCGCGTTGCATCAACCGGTGGGCGTCGGCCGTATTGGGCATGCGGCTGATACGCGAGAAATCGATGCTTACCCCCGCAGCACTAGCGGCGGCGCGCACCTGGGCCTGGCGTTGACGCACCGCTTCATCACTGCCCAGACGCTTACGGTAGAACGCTTCGAACGGCTGGCCGGTCCTGGCCATATCGGGCAGCAGTTGCACACCCCGCCAGCGCAGGTTGACCTCGACATCTGGCTGCTCGCTGCGCAGTTGCTCAAGCGCACGCTGCAGTTGGCGTTGGCCAATCAGGCACCAGGGGCAGATGAAGTCGAAAAATACATCGATGGTTAAGGTTTGTTTCACGGTTTTACCTCTTGAAGCGGTGTCGCGTCAGCTTGTGGCTGCGCACCGTCCAGACGAGCCATGTCGCTGTGGTAGTGGCGCTTGGCAATAAAGAACACTGCGGCGGAGACAATGCTGATCAGTGGTACCAGCTGGAATGCCGCCTGCAGGCCGATCACGTCGGAAACCCGGCCGGTAATCAGCGGCCCGGTCGCCAGGCCCAGCAGGTTGTTGGACAGGGTCAGGGTGGCGAAGGCGGTGCCATGCACCGAGTAATGCGTCAGGTTGGCGACCATGGCGCTGGACGGTCCGTTGGTGCCGACCGCGATCATCATGCCCAGACAGATCAGCACCAGTTGCGCGGTGCCCGAAGGCAAGGCAAAGGCCAGCGACAGCAACAGGCAGCTGCCCAGGCAATAGGCGATGGCCAGGCTGATCTTGCGGTCCGGACGCTGACGACCGAGGCGGTCACAGAGCATCGCGCAGAGGATCGTGCCGATGCCGCTGCACAGTACGATGATCGCGGCGACCACGCCCGCCTTGTCGGTACCCATGGCGTAATAGCGGTTCAGGTAACTGGGCATCCACACGATTACCGTGCCACCGACGAACAACTGCAAGCCGCTGGCAACATAGGCGGCGATGACCGAACGGCTGCTGTACAAGGTGCGCAACGGACGGGATGCCTTGCAGGGCACCTGCGAGCGTTTCGGCGAAATCTTGGCCTCTTTGACCAGCAAGGGATAGACCAGCGCCAGGATCAGGCCGAACAAGGCCATGCCGGCAAATGCCCAGCGCCAGCCGAGGTGCTGGGCCATGACACCGCCCAGGGCCATGCCCAGGACCGAACCGAACATGCCACCGGCCATAAAGGCGCCGGCCAGGGTCGCGCGCATGTCCCGGGGGAACACCGCGACCACCACGGCGATGCCGACGCTGCCGTAAGCGGCTTCGCCGACACCTACCAGAAATCGGGCAATAAACATCTGCTGGTAGTTCTCTGCCAGCGCACAGCCCAGGGTGGCCAGGCTCCAGAGCACCGCCATGAGTACCAGGCTTTTGATCCGACCAAAGCGGTCGGCGAGCAAAGACAGGGGAAAGGTCAGCAGCCCGACCATCAGCGCGACGATGCCGCTGAGCAGGCCAAGCTGGCTGTCGGTCAGCGCCCATTCACTTTTGAGCAGCGGGAATACCGCATTGAGCACCTGACGCGACATGTAGTCGGAAATCAGCAGGCCAAAGGTCAAGGCGAAGACAATCCAGGCATAACGCCTTGGAATGTCACGTGAAGTGTCGGCGCCATCATCTGTGGCGCTGGCGATATAGGCGGCCATGCTGCCTCCTCGGTTGTCTGGCGTTAGTCTTGTTGTTATGAGAAGCCTGACTAACAGCGCGTTGGGCTGGGTGGGTCGGCACCGCCGTCACAGGCCGACCCAGTCCGGTCAGCCGCGCTGTGGCACACCCTTGTGACCCGGCAGGCGGTTAGGCGCCATTCCGTTGGCTTTGAGTGTTTCTTCGATGCTGCTGTACTGCTGGCCGATGCGGTAAATGGCACGGGCCTCTTTGCCGTTGGCGATTTCGCGTCCCAGTTCGTGGGCTACGCGCACGGTCTGCTGGATCTGCTGCACCGAGGTGAAGCGCTTGCCGTGGTGGTCGATGATGGTGTCTTCGTTGCCGCAGCGCGGGTGCAGGCCCATGGCCAGGGCCATGGTGTTGAACGGCAGCACGTTCTTGAGCAGCGATTCTGCGGTCAAGGTGCAGCCATCCGGCGCGCGATGAATGAAGTTGAAGAAGTTGAACGGGTTCGGACCGTCAAAACCGCCACCGATGCCGATCCAGGTCAGGTTCAGCGGGCCCATGTAATCGCCGCGGCGGACGATGCGCTCAAGGGTTTCCAGGGCATGCATGCCGGTCAGCTGGAAGTGCGGCTGAATATTGCTCGCCTGCAGGCGGCGCAGGTGTTCGCGTACCCAGGCAGGGCCTGCCGGTACGGTCATCTCGCTGTAGGCGGCCTGAATGCCAGGGTTGGCCAGGGAGGTGCCTTCCAGGTATTCCGGATACAGCAGCTCCATGATGTTCATTTGCGTGGTGTTGATGGCCACGGTGACCTGATCAGGCTTGGGCGTCAGATCGGCGAGCATGTGGCGGGTGTCGTCGGACAGCCATTTGGCCGCTTCGCCATCACTTTCCGGGGCGAAGGAAATCGAACCGCCCACTTGAATGATCATCTCCGGTACGGCTTCGCGCACACCGGCAATCAGTTCGTTGAATTTCGACAGGCGCTTGGAGCCCTTGCCGTCCAGCTCACGTACATGCAGGTGCAGTACAGTGGCGCCGGCTTCGTAGCAGTCAACAGCCTTCTGGACCTGTTCGTCCATGGTCAGCGGAATGTCTTCGGGAAAGTCCTCAGGCATCCATTCCGGGCCATAAGGGGCGACGGTGATGACCACCTTTTCCATGTTTTCCGGGTGCAACGAATCGTCGAAGAATTGCATGCTTCAGTCCTCGGTCTTGTTATTGTTGGTTTCCGCCGTCAAGCGGAGGGGTAATGCTGGTCCGCTGTCAGTAGGTGCGGTCGCCCTTGATCCCGGCGCGCTCCATCTTGCGATGGCAGGCCGGGTAGTCCATGACTGCGTAATGCTGGGTGCTGCGGTTATCCCAGATGGCGATGCTGTTGGGCTTCCAGCGCCAGCGCACCTGATACTCGGGCAGGTACGCCTGGCTGATCAGGTAACGCAGCAGATCGCTTGCACCGGGGTTGGCGTCCTGGCCGAAACGCACCCGTTGCGGGGTGTGGTAGTTGCTGAAATGGGTGGTAAAGGCATTGACGAACAGCACCTGCTCGCCGGTTTCCGGGTGCGTGCGCACCACCGGGTGCTCGGCGTCCGGGAACTGCGCCTTGAGCGCCAGGCGCTTGTCCAACGGCATCGCCGCGCCAAAGCTGGCCTCGATGCTATGGCGGGCGCGCAGGCCTTCGATCTTCTGCTTCACCTCATCCGGAAGGTTCTGGTAGGCCAGCACCATATTCGCCCACATGGTGTCGCCACCTACCGGTGGGCACTCCACGCAGCGCAACACACAGCCCATCGGCGGTGCCTCGCGCCAGGTGGCGTCGGTGTGCCAGGCGTTTTCGTAGCGGTCGGCGGGTTGGTCCGGGCGCTTGTAGATCTGCACCAGACCCGGATGTTCCGGGTCGCTGCCAGCTACCGGGTGGTCTTCCAGTTCACCAAAGCGCCGGGCAAAGGCCACATGCTCGGCGCGGCTGATGTTCTGGTCACGCAAAAACAGCACCCGGTGCTTGAGCAATTGCGCCCGGAGCTGGTCGAACAGATCGTCATCGTGCACTGCGTCCGCCAGGTTGACCCCGGACACTTCAGCACCGATGGCGCAGGTCAGTTGTTCGATGTGCATGTTGCAAGCCTCTTCAGATGACGAAGATTGACGAACCGGTGGTTTTGCGCGCTTCCAGGTCACGGTGCGCCTGCACGGCATCCTGCAAGGCGTAGTGCTGGTTGATTTCGATCTTGATGCGGCCGCTGCTGACATGGTCGAACAGCTCACCGGCCAGATCAGCCTTCTCCGCCGGGTCGGCGATGTAGTCGGCCAGTGCCGGTCGGGTCAGGTGCAACGAGCCTTTCATGGCCAGAATCTGCGGATCGAACGGCGGGATGGTGCCGGAGGCAGTACCGACGCATACCATCAGGCCACGGCGCTTGAGCGAGTCGAGCGAGGCCATGAAGGTGCTTTTGCCAACGCTGTCGAACACCACATTGACGCCGACGCCATCGGTCAGCTCGCGCACACGCTTGGCCACGTCTTCATGGCTGTAGTTGATGGTGTGCGTGCAGCCATGGGCCAGGGCCACTTCGGCTTTGGCTTCCGTGGATACGGTGCCGATCACGTTGACGCCGAGCAGTCGCGCCCACTGCGAAACGATCAGGCCAACACCACCGGCGGCGGCGTGCAGCAAGATGGTGTCGCCGGGCTTGAAATCGTACAGGCGGCGCATCAGATAGGCCGAGGTCAGACCACGCATGGTCATGGCTGCGGCGGTCTCGAAGGCGATGGTTTCCGGCAGCTTGATCAGCGCAGCCGCACCGATCAGACGGTCGGTGCAATAGGCACCCAGGGTATTGAGGAAACCGGTGTAGGTCACCCGGTCGCCGACCGCGACGTTGGTCACGCCCTCGCCTACGGCCTGCACCACCCCGGCTGCCTCGACGCCCATGCCGTTGGGCATCGGAATCGGGTAGGTGCCGTTGCGGAAATAGGTGTCGGCATAGTTCAGGCCAACCGCAACCTGGCGCAAGCGCACCTGGCCCGGGCCAGGCTCGCCGACCTCGGCGTCCTCATAGCGCAGCACCTCAGGACCACCAGTTTCATAGAAACGTACGACTTTGGACATTCTTGTCTCTCCAATCATCGATCTGGACGCACTGCGTCAGTTCAGGTGATTGGACTCTATGCCCAACGTCTACGGGGTGCTTCGCATCCGGCGACAAGGTGTTTTCATTTCATGACAAGCCTGTGCCACTGGCCGCCTGGGGTCCTTTCTCGTACGATGGCGAGGCCTTCTTGACCTTGCCAATGAGCCTTGAATGAAGTCCCCAGCCGGTTTGCTGTTATCAGGTATTGAGCTGGACCGCGACAGTGCCACCCCGCTTTATCGCCAGCTTTACCTGCAGATTCGCAAGCAGATCCTCACCGGCCGGCTGCAAGGCGGCATACGCCTGCCTTCGACACGAACCCTGAGCCAGGAGCTGAACCTATCGCGCATTACCCTGCTCAATGCCTTCGATCAATTGATTGCCGAAGGCTTCCTGGTGTCGCGCACCGGCGCCGGGACCTACGTGGGGGATGAATGGGAACGCTCCGGCCAGGGTGACCAGGAGCAAACGCCCACGCCACCTCGGTTGTCCGACCTCAGCCAGTCGATGTTGTCGCTGCGCAGCCATCATTTTCGCGGGGTGTCCTACGCACACTACAGCCCGGACACGCCAACGTCCTTTTTGCCCAGCCACGGCGCATTCGAGGCCTTCCCTCAGCATATCTGGAAGCGTCTGATCAACCGCCATGTGCAAAAGCCGAGCAAGGCCCTGCTCGGCTACGGCGAGTTGCAGGGGCTGGAGGGTTTGCGCCAGGCCATTGCCGAGTACGTGTTCGATGCCCGTGGCATAGACTGCAGTGCCCAGCAGGTGGTAATCGTCTCCGGTGCCCAGCAGGCGTTCAACCTGCTGGCAATGCTGCTACTCAACCCTGAAGACCCGGTGTGGATGGAAGATCCCGGCCATATCGCCGCACGGATCGCCCTCCAGGCCCACGGCTGCCAGGTCGTACCGGTGCGTATCGACGACCAGGGCATCGATGTGCAACAAGGCATCGCCGACAGCCCCGAGGCCCGTCTGGTATTCACCACCCCTTCACGTCAGCACCCTTTGGGCGTCACCCTCAGCCACAGTCGGCGCCTGGAACTGATCGACTGGGCTGCGGCCAATCAACGCTGGATCATCGAAGACGACTGCGACAGTGAGCTGCGCTACAGCGGGCGGCAATTGCCGGCGTTGTACGCCATGGACCAGAGCGACCGGGTGATCTACGTTGGCACCTTCAGCAAAGTGCTGTTCCCCTCCCTGCGCCTGGGCTATGTGATTCTGCCGCACGCCCTGGTCGAGCCGTTCTGCACCATCCGCGCGGTGATGGACCGCAGCCCGCCGACCCTGTTGCAGGCGGTGACCGCCGACTTTATGGCTGAAGGTCACTTCATCGGCCATATCCGCCGCATGCGTGCGCTCTATCAGGCTCGCCAGACATGCCTGCTGGAAGTGCTTGAACGCAGGCTCGGGCATTTCTTCAAAGTTGCCCCGGTGGAAGCCGGCATGCACCTGATCGCCTGGCTGCCGCCCCACCTGGACGACCAGGAAGTCGCCCGTCAACTGGCCTTGCAGGGTGTGCATACCTACGCCTTGAGTGACTACTGCCTGCAGCGCTACCTGCCCCCTGCCCTGTTGATCGGTTTTGCCGGCACGGCGCAGGAGCACGCCGAAGCCAAGGTCGAGGCGCTGGTACAAGCGCTCAAGGCCATGGGCCACGCGCTTTAGCCATCGGCCAGTGGCCTTATCATTTGCTTCGTAATGGATCTATCGAGAGTTCCTCCCCGGCGCGATAAAGAACGCGCCGGTAGAACCGGTGCCCGCACCAGGAACGACTCGAATGAATGCTATCCAACAACGCTTCACCCGGTTGCTCAATAACAAGACCAAAGGCGCTGCAGCGCCGGTGCTGTTGACCCGCGAACTGGCCACACGGCTGATCGAGCGAATTGATCAAGCGCGCCTGTTTGCCCATGCCTATCCGTTACTGACCAACCTCACCCACGGGCGCCTGACGCCCTTCGACCTGCTCGACTTCGCCTATCGCCATGAGCTCAAAGGCCTGAGCCTGCATATGCTCGATGGCGAGCACAACAGCCTCTCGCAAATGAACGCAGCGCAGTTGCGTGCCTTCGCTGACAAAGCCCGCGAGCTGGAGCTTGAAGTGCATCTGGAGATCAGCAGCACGCGCAAGCAGGACGTTGATGCCGCGATCGCCGTGGCCACTGCCATCGGTACCCGTAACATCCGTGTGTATTCGCGCTATGAAGGCAGCCTGTCACAGGTCATGGACACCATTGGTGGCGACTTGCTGTACCTCGCCCACCAGGCTGACATGCACAACCTGTACTTCGATTTCGAGCAGCACGAAGAACTCAAGAGCGACGAGATCGCCCAGTTGCTGCGTCAGGCCAACCATCCGCGCCTGCATGCGCTGTTCGACTTCGGCAACATGATCAACGCCTGCGAGCAACCGCTACAGGCGCTGTCAAACCTCGCACCGCACATTCGCCAGGTGCATCTCAAAGGCGTGCGTGTCGTCCCTGAAGCACAGGGTTTCGGCCATTACGGTGTGCTCCAGGGCAGCGCCGAGGACGACCTGCCCGGCGCGCGCATGCTGTTCGAGCTGTTGATGCTCGGCGAACAGCATCCGCAAGTGATCGCCTTCATCCTCGAACAGGAAAACCACTACATCGCCCCGGCCTTCCGGCAAACCAACGAGCCTGCCGACCCCTTCATCGCTTACCGCGAAATGAGCGAAACGCCCCTGCCTGCGGGTTTCTCCCTGGAGCAGATGCTGGCCGGCGAGCAGCGCTGGGCGAACAACCAGGTCAGCTACGTCAAAGGCCTGCTCGCCGAACTGCGCACCCTGGCCGAACTGAGCCTGGCCACCAGCGCCTGACACCGCTACCCCCCCCACTACGCCTGGAGAATAACAATGACTGCGCACGACAAGGCCAAATGGTTCAAATTCCTGATTCTGATCCTCGGTGGCGGCACCATCTACAAGCTGGCCAACCTCAAGGACGCGTTCTATGTACCGATGCAGACGTTCATGGGCCTGTCCCATACTGAAATCGGTCTGCTGCTCAGCGCCAATGCCATCATCGCCACGGGTTTGTTCGTCGTCGGTGGCCTGCTCGCTGACCGCTTCGATACCCGCAAGCTGATCCCGCTCGGGTTGCTGGGCACCGGTGCGCTGGGCTTGTACCTTGCGACCTTCCCGCCGTTCAGCAGCTTGATGATCGTCTTCTGCCTGTTGGCGGTCTGCGCCGACTGCATCTACTGGCCTGCGCTGCTCAAAGCCATTCGTGGCCTGGGTGATGACAAAGAGCAAGGGCGCCTGTTCGGCCTGCTCGAAGGCGGACGCGGTGTTATCGACACGCTGGTGGCGTTCTCGGCCCTGGGCGTGTTCATTGCCATGGGCGCTGCCGAAGCGGGTCTGAAGGCCGCGATTGTTTTCTACTCGGTGATCGACATCGCCGCGGGTGTATTGACCTGGTTCCTGCTCAAGGGTAGCCAGAGCGCGCACACCACCACGACGAAGAAAAACCCGCTGGCCAATCTGATGGAGGCGGTCAAGGTGCCGGCGATCTGGGTGGTCAGTTGCAACGTGTTCATGGTCTACATCGTGTACTGCGGGTTGACCTACTTCATCCCCTACCTGAAAGAGGTGTATGGATTGCCGGTCGCGCTGGTCGGTGCCTACGGCATCATCAACCAGTACATGCTGAAGATACTGGGTGGTCCCGCTGGAGGCTTTCTCGCCGACAAACAGTTCAAAAGCCCCAGCCGTTACCTGAAGTGGGCGTTCCTGGCGCTGCTGCCGATGATGGCGATCATCCTCATGGTGCCCAAAAGCCCCGGTTACATCTACGCCGGGATGGCCGCCACGCTGTCGTTCGCCTTTATCGTGTTCTCGATGCGCGGCGTGTTCTGGGCGCCCATGGGAGAAGTGGGCATCGCCCCGCATATTACCGGCTCTGCCTTCGGTATCGGCTGCCTGATCGGTTATGCGCCGGGCATGTTTGCCTATGTCGGTTACGGCGCGATCCTCGATCACTTCCCCGGCCAACAAGGCTACAACTATGTGTTCATGGCCATGATGGGGCTGGCGGTGATCGGCTTTGTGGTTGCCAGCCTGATGCACCGGCTGGTGCGCAGCAATGCCCAGGTTGCCGGGGTGCACGCGCAAACAGCGGTGTAAAGAATCGCGGGGCAAGTCGAGTCGTCGCACCGCCGCTCCCACAGTGCCCCGCGATAAATCACATCTCGACCTGCGTCCCCAACTCGATCACCCGATTGAGCGGCAGGTTGAAATACTTGAGGTTGCTGTTGGCATTCTTCAGCAGGAATGCGAACAGCCCCTCTCTCCACCGCGCCATGCCGATCCGCTTGGTCGGTATCACCGTCTCGCGGCTGAGGAAATAGGTGGTGCCCATCGGACTGAAGTCCAGCGCCGGTACGTGGCACAACTGCAGTGCAGTCGGCACATCAGGCTCTTCAATAAAACCGAAGTTGAGATTGACCCGGTAGAAGCCGTCACCAAAGACCTGTACCTCGAAGCGCTCGGATATCGGTACCCGCGGGCGATCCTGGGACACCACGGTCAACAGCACCACCCGCTCATGCAGCACCTGGTTATGCAGCAGGTTGTGCAACAACGCATGCGGTACCGCATCGGCGCGGGCCGTGAGAAACACGGCGGTGCCCTGGACCCGGTGCGGCGGTTGCGCGCGGATGCTGCTGATGAACAACGGCAGCGGCAAGGCCGACTCATCCAGGCGCTCGACAATGATTTTGCGTCCGCGCTTCCAGGTGGTCATCAGGATGAACAGGGCGATACCGGCGATCACCGGGAATGCCCCGCCCTGGAAGATCTTCGGTGCATTGGCCGCAAAGTACAGGCTATCGACCAGCAGAAAGCTCAGCAACAACGGCACCGCCAGCCAACGCGGGGTTTTCCATAGCAGCAGGACCACCGCCGCCGACAGCAAGGTGGTGATCAGCATGGTACCGGTCACCGCCACCCCATAGGCCGCAGCCAGCGCACCGGAAGACTCGAAGCCGATCACCAGCAGTACCACACCGACCATCAACGCCCAGTTCACCGTGCCGATGTAGATCTGCCCTTGCTCCTGGCTGGAGGTGTGCTGGATGAACATGCGCGGCACATAGCCCAGCTGGATTGCCTGACGAGTCAGCGAGAAGGCCCCGGAGATCACCGCCTGGGAGGCAATAATCGTCGCCAGGGTGGCAAGCCCGACCATCGGCAGCAAGGCCCAGCTCGGGGCCAGCAGGTAAAACGGGTTACGCACCGCCTCGGGGTTGCCGAGGATCAGCGCACCCTGGCCGAAGTAGTTCAGCACCAAACCGGGCAACACCAGCAGGATCCAGGCACGGGCAATCGGTTTGCGGCCAAAATGACCCATGTCGGCATACAGTGCTTCAGCACCGGTCAGGGCCAGGACCACAGCACCGAGAATGGCCACACCGATCCCCGGATGCACCACAAAAAACTGCACCGCCCAGGCCGGATTGAGTGCCAGCAGCACTTCCGGGCGCTGGACAATGCCATACACACCCAATGCCCCCAGCACGGTGAACCACAGGACCATGACCGGGCCGAAGAGGATACCGATACGTGCAGTGCCGTGTTTCTGGATCAGGAACAGGCCCACCAGCACTACCACCGCAATCGGCACCACCCAATGATCGATGCCATCAAAGGCCAGCTGTAGGCCTTCCACCGCCGACAACACCGAGATTGCCGGGGTGATCATGCTGTCGCCATAGAACAGTGCGGCCCCGAACAGCCCCAGCAACACCAGCACCCGGCTCAAGCGCGGATAAGGGGCTGCGGCCCGCCGGGCCAGCGCCGTAAGGGCCATGATGCCGCCCTCGCCCTGGTTGTCGGCACGCAGCACGAACAGCACGTACTTGATGGTGACCACCCAGATCAACGACCAGAACACCAGCGACAGAATGCCGAGCACGCCGTCATGGTTGGCCTGCACGCCGTAATGGCCGGCGAAGACTTCTTTGAGGGTGTACAACGGGCTAGTGCCGATGTCGCCATAAACCACACCGGCGGCGGCGATAAGCAGGCTTAGTGACGAGGTTTTTACGGGGGAATGGGCTGTTGCGGAGGATGCGGCTTGGCTCACGGTAGGACATCTCGAAACGTAAGGTCTGGAAACCTGGCCAGTATCCCTTTATGCGTTACGAGGCCTCGTAAAGAGTCCGTAATTTTTTTTAACAAATTCGACTGTAGGAGCGGATTTATCCGCGATGGACTGCATAGCAGTCCCATCTTTTGGGGCCGCGTTGCGCCCCATCGCGGCGGTCCGGCGTCCCGGTGAATCCGCTCCTACAGGAGGCCTAATGCTGCTTATCCGAGCAACGCGCTCAAGTCGAGGCCTTGGGCACCGAGCGGCGGGCACCAGTAGTAGCCACCGGTGAGCGGACGGCTAAACCGGTACAACGCATCGACCACACCGTCTTCCAGACCACTCATGCGTCGCAGCTGTACTTCAAAGGCGTCGAACGAGTGACCGAAGGCCAGAAACGCCAGGCCCGCACCGCGCTCGTCAGCCCACGGCATGGAGCGACGCACGATAAATGCTTCCGGGTCGTAGCTCTCCTGGGCGGTGCGCTTGACGTGAGCCGACTCCGGCGCGTCATCGAGCTCTTCGTTGTCCGCCTTGCGCCGGCCAATGATGTCGTCCTGTTCGGCCTGCGGCAGTGCCTTGAAGCAGTCCAGGTCGTGGCGCCACAGCTGGAACGCGGCAAAGCTCGAACCGCTCATGCCAGGCAGATCAGTGGCCAGGATAGCCGCGTCCACCGCCGCGTCCTCTACGGGGTTTTCCGTGCCGTCCTCATAACCGGTCAGGTCGAAGCCGGTTTTGTGGCGGAAGGCATCGGTCGCTTCAACCAGGCTCAAGGCCGGTGCCAGCAGTTTTTCCAGCGTCTGGCTGAGCAACCAGATGTCGCCACGGTCTTCGCCGCGAACCCACAGCCACAGGTCGTGCTGGGTGCATGGGTTGTCTACCGCTGCAGTCAGTTGCGGGAAGCTGCGCAGGCCCTCGATGCTGCGACCCAGCGCCTGCACCAGCGGCGCGCCGAAACCGGCCACCACGCGGCTACCATCCACGTGCTGCTGCAAGGCATCGAGTACCCCCGGCAGTGCGGCCGGTGTATGCAAGGCGAAAAACAGGTGGCGGGCTTGGGCGGGAATCGGGGCGGCGAGAATGCCTGGCTGGAATTGCATTGGTGATCGGATCCTTAAATAAAGCGTGAATGCTACTGCCTGACGCCTGGGTCCACAAGGATCAGCGGGGACTGGACTACACGGGTCAGAATCCTCGCCTACACTGCCGTTCATCCCCTTTTGTGAGCCTCCGATATGACTGCATCGCCGCTGCTCAGTGCTTTTCTGCCCCTAGCCTTGGGCTTCATCATGCTCGGACTGGGCCTGACCCTGACCCTGGCCGATTTCGCCCGGGTGGTGAAATTCCCCAAACCGGTACTCATCGGCCTGGCCTGCCAGATTCTGCTCCTGCCTTTTATCTGCTTTCTGATCGCCAAAGGTTTCGGCCTCGCCCCTGCCCTGGCGGTCGGCCTGATGCTGCTCGCCGCCTCCCCTGGCGGCACCACGGCCAACCTGTTCAGCCACCTGGCCCATGGTGACGTGGCGTTGAACGTGACCCTGACAGCGGTCAACTCGCTGATTGCGATCCTGACCATGCCGCTGCTGGTCAACCTCTCGCTGGCTTACTTCATGACTGCCGATCAGGCCATTCCCCTGCAATTCGCCAAAGTGCTGCAGGTATTCGCCATTGTTCTGGTGCCGGTGGCCATCGGCATGCTGATCCGCCGCCTGGCCCCGGGGTTTGCCGCGCGCATGGAGCGGCCGATGAAGATCATTGCCGCGCTGTTTCTGGTATTCACCATTGTCCTGGCCATGGTCAAGGACTGGCAGACCGTCGTTGACTATGCCCCGGTGGTCGGCGGCGCGGCGCTGTTGTTCAACCTGCTGAGCCTGGGTATCGGCTACTGGCTGCCGCGCTTGCTGCAGATCCCCAAGCGCCAGGCGATCGCCATCGGCATGGAGATCGGCATTCATAACGGCACCTTGGCCATTGCCTTGGCGCTTGCTCCGAGCTTGCTGAACAACTCGACCATGGCCATACCGGCAGCGATTTACAGTTTGATCATGTTCTTTACTGCGGCCGGGTTTGGCTGGTGGGTGAGTCGTGGCCGCGAGCCGGTTGTTGTGGAAGCGGGCTTGTCCCGCGATTGATCTGCATCCTGGCAAATGAAACGAGCCGCACGGGCGGCTCGTTCTGTTCCATCAAACACAATCAACGGTTGCTTCGTTGAAACCAGTTTGAGCTGAACTTACTTGCCATCAGTTCATTCATATTTTGCGTATTCGAGGCGAAGCTGGCCGGCATGCTGCTGGAGCCGAATGCAGCTGCCATCGTGTCATTCATCTTCTTCGTGCCATCGAACACGCTGCTCGTGTTGCTGATGCTTGCCTTGCTGCTCATCCCGCTCGAGCTGCTCATGCTGCTCATGCTGCTCATGCTGCTCATGCTGCTAGTGCTACTCATGCGGACCGAGCTACTCATGCTACTCATGCCGCTCGAGCTACTCGAGCTGCTCATACTGTTGTTGATGCTCATACTGGGCCTGTTCTGCGTATTCAACTCCCCACCGGACGCCAACAAGACTTGACCAGTACTGCTCACGTTCAGGTTGCCGGATACCGCCTCGACCTTGCCTTTGACGTTTACCCCTACCCCTGCCGATGAACCGACCATATAGATCGAGTCGGCGTGGATACTGCCCAACTGACTCACATCGATGGCGACTTCAGGCTGGCTGCCGTAGGAGACTCCCTGCGAGCTGTACTGGCCAGGTGCGGAGGCGGCCACCGAGCCCTCGATGGCAGAGGCATTGAGTTTTTTCGCCTGCAGAGCGGCGTTCACTTGCAAGGTGCGGCTGATCAGATCCACTTGATCGACGTTTGCGGCATTCAGCCCGGCACCCTCGACCCGAATCTGGCCCTTGTCGGTTCGGAAGCCTTTCAGTGCGTTGTTCTGGTCAAACTCCAGCTTCCCTGCCACCAATGACACGCGGTTGGCGTTGATGAAGCCGGCACCGTTGGCGGTCACGCCGTTGGGGTTGGCGATGATCACATGTGCACTTTTACCCGCGACTTCCAGCTTGCCCTGCAGGTTGGAGGCAGCGTTGCCAGTGACTTCGTTGAGGATCACGCTCGCCGCTTTTCCACCAAGCTGGCTGTTGCCGGCAATGGCGCCGGCAAGCGTGGTCTGACTGGCGTCACCGCTGTTGTTGAGGATCACCCCCTGCTGACCGACGTTGAAGTCGGTGAATCGGTTGTGTGAAAGACCATTGCCATCCGCAGCGACGATGTTGACGATCGGCGTACCGTTGGCCGCACCCGACAACTCGGGCCGCAGCCCGGCGTTTGGGTCAACAGTCAGTCCAGGCGCGGCATGGACACTTTGGTAGAACGCAGGTAAAGCCAGGATCAAGGCAAGAACCAGCTTGCCAGGTTTGCAGGGGGCTCGATCAAGACCGAGGGTGTTGCGCGAAGGGATGCTCATAGAAATCTCACTATCAAGAATTGAAAAGCACGAAGCCAAACGTTTGGGAGCGTTCAAGTACTCATAAATTGATCACCATGGCTGAGGGGAAAGGATGGAACGTGTCTAGAAGCGGCGGCTTAACAGGAAATCCACGCTGGGTTCGCGACTGTGAAGGTCGCCTGGTTTGTTGATGGGCAGCCCCAGTGAAAAGTCGTAGCCAAGCGCCTGCCCCTGGCCACGGATACCGAGCGAAGTACCGATCAACGCGTCGCTGTGTGTGGGTCGATTGCCAACGGAAAACACCTGACCGGCATCGAGCGCCGTGTAGGCCTCGCTACCCGAAAAAACGGCCGTAGCGATTTCATTGCGCCAGAGCCATCCGTCAGGGCCATTGAGTGTGGTGTCGCCGTCAAAACCGCGAACCGTGTAGCGACCGCCGATTTGCACATACTCGGTCGAGGGCACAGGGTCAGGGGCGTGTTGCAGGAGTACCGAACCCAGGTAGTGCCAGGCCCTGCCGCGCAGGGAGAACAAGGTCTCGATGGCCGCCCTGGCCGTGAAGATTTCATAGCGCCCGTGCCAGTCCTGCTTTTCATAAACCGCACCCGGCGATCGGCTCAAACCCGGCAGTCCTCCCCGAACCCCCAGTGCCAGGTCAAGGGTGCTGTTTGCCAACTTTTCCCGGTGGGCAACGCCGAGTTCATAGCTGGTGATATCCCGATGCCACTGCTGCAGTTCGGTCGAACTGACCCAGGAGCGATCCTCCCGGCGCACCAGCCGCGCGTGTACGCTGCCCTTGCTATGACTTGAGCGGTACACCACGTAACTGAGACCGACATCGAAACGCCGGGTTTTGCCGCTAAGGGGTACGCTGTTGCCCGCAGCGTCACGCAGCAGTTCCTGCTTGTTCGTCCATTCACTGGCGCCAAGCGATACTGAGGCGTACCCCACAGGAAGGTTCCAGGCCAGACTCTTGGAGCTGGAGCCCAAGGTGTGATCGTTGAATTCGGCATCGGTGTTGTAGGTCAGCAGCAGCTGGTCATACAGCCCCAACGGGGAGTTGAGCACCACCGCTGCGCCCAACTGATGGCGGCCGGTGGCGGTTGTGCCGGTATTGTCGGCGGTCAGTACGCCCACGGCCCGGCGCGGGGCTTGCGTGCGCTGGATGACAATGTCGCTGTCGCCAAGGTGCATGCCCGGGACCAGGGTAAAAGCAGTACGTGCCTGACCTGGCAGGCGCCGGATATTTTCCAGCGCCTGATCAAGCGCCCGCACATTCAGCAGCTCGCCGCTACCGCCGGGAAACACTGAGTGAGGAGTGGCTAAAGAGGCGTTGTCATCCCGGATCGTGCCGATGCGTCCGGGAAGGATGTCGATAACCAGCCGGCCTTGAGTCAGATCTTGCGCGGGTACGCTCACCTGTGAGGTAACAAAGCCGCGCTCCAGCAGTTGCCTGGCCACCCACTGTCTGTACAGTTTGAGGCCTTGACTGCCGATACACGCACCGATCACCGCAGCGTCGACGGCCAGCCAGGGGAACTCGGAAGCATTGCGCAACTCAACCGAACGGATGACAAAACACGGGGACTCATTCGGGAACTGAGGTTTGTCAGTTACTTTCTGCGGTGCAGTTGAAAGCACATCTGCCTGTTCAAATGCTCTTTCTCGCAACCTGTCCAGTTGTTGCTCTTGGCGTACGGTGGGTGCGCGGTCAATGGAGGTCGCAGCCTGAGTAGTATTCCCCATACAAACAGCCAAGCACGCGAGGCCCAGGAAGTATCCAACTTTGCTTTTATAGTCGACAGCTTTAGTTCCCACAGCAAATAACACTGGAATATACCCACCGAACTAAATTTCGATAACGATAGATTTCAACAAGAACAGCGACGGGCCTGTTACTTGAAGTAATGGAAAGTGTTAAACATCAGCCGGATTACATAAGGCGCTAGTAGTTCGTCCGTGCTTGCCGCCGCTGCACGTCAGCAGGGCAAACACCAGGAAGTCAGTGTGTCGTGACTTTTTTCAACAGCGCGGCTGCCGCCAACTTAGTCGGCTGCTTTAATTGATTACGATATTTTGCGAACAGCAAAGCATTGTCCTCGACCGGGTCCGGGGTTGGGCGTTTGTCATCGCGCTTTGAACGGGTCATGGCGTACTCCTTAGTTCTGCACCGACGCCCGAGGCTAAGCCTGGGCAGCATTTCCTTTAAAAATCTAATCAGCTGCAGCCTCCAATCCAATAGGAATAGGACTAAAAACGCCTGCGCCGAAGAGGACTGTCGGGACACCAGGGTTGATTGCGCGCGCAAGCATAAAACGTTATGTTATAACACACCAAGCCACGTTTCTTTGTCCTCTGCATCCAAAGGTTTCCTTCATGTACGCGACACAGCCTGGCACCGGCAGCACTTCGCTCGCCGAAGAAAAAGCAGCAGTACTCGACATCCATTCGGTACAGGTGCGCTATGGGGAAAACCTGGTCCTCGATTCGCTGACCCTTAACGTACATCGCGGTGAAATCTATGCGTTGCTGGGCGCTAACGGTGCGGGGAAAACAACCACGCTGAATGTGCTTCTGGGTTTCGTCAAACCGAGTGCGGGCAGTGTCCGTATCAATGGCGTCGACCCGGTCAGCCACCCCGACCAGGCTCGACAGAATGTGGCCTACATTCCAGAGAACGTCTCCCTCTATGGGCACCTGAGCGCCCGGGAAAATATCGCTTACTTCCTGGACCTGGCCGAGCAGAGCGAGGACGATCAATTGATTACCTGCGCCCTGGATACGGCCGGCCTGGATCGCGCCATGCATGACCGCAGAGTTGGCCGGTTTTCCAAAGGTATGCGGCAAAAAGTGGCCATCGCGCTGGCACTGGCGCGCGAGGTTCCAGTGCTGCTTCTGGATGAACCCGCCTCAGGTCTGGACCCCCGTGCAACAGCCGAACTCAATAGCCTGTTAAGCCGATTGCGCGAGCAACACGTGGCGGTGCTGATGGTTACCCACGATCTGCTGAGCGCTGCAGATATTGCTGACCGGGTTGGCTTTCTCGACGCCGGGCGCCTGGTTGAAGAAGTGGCCGCCGATGGCAGTGAGCGCTTCGATGTACGCGCCCTGCATCGGCGTTTCGCGGGGCAAACGGCATGAACCTGACGCTGCGTATCGCCACTGAAGAGTGGCGCTATATGGCCCGCAATCGTGTCGCGGTTGCAGGTTTGCTCCTACTGGCTTTGTTGACGTTGGTCGTGTCACTGACGGCTTTCGAGCAGCAACGCAACACCAGCGCTGAACGCGATCGCTACCAGACACAGGCCAATGACGCCTTCGCGGCGCAACCAGATCGGCATCCTCACAGGGTTGCCCACGCCGGGCACTTCCTGTTTCGTCCGCTAAGTGCCTTGGCCGCCTTTGACCCGGGCATCGACGCCTATACCGGGCAAACCGTCTTTCTCGAAGCCCATCGGCAGAACGGTATGAGTTTTGGCGACGTAAACCAATCCTCACTGCTACTGCGCTTCGGCCAGTTGACGCCGGCCTTTGTACTCCAGGTGCTGGCGCCGCTTTTACTGATTTTCATCGGCCATGCTGCAGTGGCCAGAGAAAAGCAGTCCGGCGCGCTACGGGTGTTACTAGCCCAGGGCATAAGCAGCCGTCAGATCATTCTGGGTAAGCTGCTGGCGCTGTGCAGCATTGCGGCGCTGGCGCTGTTGCCGACGGTGCTCGCCCTGGGCTGGCTGGCGTACTACCAGCAAGCCTCCTGGTTGTTGTCGACCTGGCTAGTGCTGGGCTATGGCCTCTGGCTGTTGATCTGGTCGATAGCGGTCGTGCTGGTGTCCGCACTCGTTGCTCGCGGCCGTGATGCGTTGCTCAGCTTGCTCGCACTGTGGACGGTACTGGCGATTCTGCTGCCACGCGGGGTAGCGGATATCGCCAATGTCGTTGTCGCCCTGCCGAGCAAGTTTGAAACCGACATCACCGTGGCGCGTGACTACCTGGCCCTGGGCGATGCGCATAACCCGGACGACCCGCATTTCGGTGCCTTCCGCCAACAACTGCTAGCCAGGTACGGGGTCGCCAAGGTTGAAGACTTGCCAGTGAATTACAAAGGCTTGTTGAGCATGGAAGGTGAGCGCGCCTCCAGTGAGTTGTTCAACCGCTACGCCGCGCAAACATTCAACCAGCAGCAAGCGCAGCTAACGCTGGTTGATCGATTCGCCTGGCTCATCCCCACCTTGGCATTGCGACAGCTATCCATGGCCGCGTCTGGTACCGACCTGCTCACCTTTCAGCGCTTCCTCGAACAGGCCGAACACTATCGCTACACCCTTGTTCAGCGCTTGAATCAGCTTCAGGCGCAAAGGCTCAGCTACAAGGATGACACCAACCCGAACAAGGAAAACCGCATTGAGCACAGCCACTGGCAGCAGTTTCCGACCTTTGACTATCAGCCTGAATCGGTGAGCACTGTGCTGCAGCGTTCGCTGTCGTCAGTCGGCGTGTTGGCGATCTGGTTACTGTTACTGGTGGCTGCCGTGTTTGCAGCAGGCAATCGCTTGGGGAGCACAGTCAAATGAGCTGGATCACCTTCGAACTTCGGCTGCTCATGCGCTCCAGGTTGTCGCTGGCGACCTTCATATTGATGCTGGCGTTAGCGGGCCTGGCGGTGGCGATGGGGCTGCATGAGGTCAACCGCCAACACCACACCCTGACCCGGCTCAACGCCTTGCAAAGTCAGGATGTGGCAGCCGTTGCCGAGGGCTTCAAATTGCCTGATGAAG
The DNA here is from genome assembly GCF_049310525.1 of Pseudomonas sp. GZD-222. Lineage (NCBI taxonomy): Bacteria > Pseudomonadati > Pseudomonadota > Gammaproteobacteria > Pseudomonadales > Pseudomonadaceae > Pseudomonas > Pseudomonas sp. GZD-222. The sequence goes on along the minus strand of NZ_JBMOWO010000080.1, from coordinate 1,530 downwards.
CCGGCAAGGCGGCCTATTACACCTTCTACAACACCTGGAACCCACCTGCGTCGATGGCCTTCGCCGCGCTCGGCATGCGGGATGTCGCGCCTTACGCCATGCGGGTAAGAGCCTTGGGGTTGCACGCCCAGCTGTATGCCGGCGAAACCTTGAACCCGGAACTCGCCCTGGTGGGACGATTCGATTTCGCCTTCGTGCTGATCTACCTGGCGCCGTTGTTCGTCATTTCACTGTTCCACGACCTGATCTCCAGCGAGCGGCAGTCCGGCCGCCTGGGGCTGCTGCTGTCGATGCCCGGCCCCCCAGGACGGTTGTGGGTGCGCCGTGCAAGCCTGCGTTTCACCCTTATGTTCGCCTGTCTGGGTTTGCCGCTACTGGTCGGGGCAACACTGTCAAACGCCGCGCTCCCCGACATGGCACTAACACTGGTGCTGATTGCCAGTTACCTGGCGTTCTGGACTGGTCTCTCACTATTGGTAGCGAGCCGCCGCTGGCATGCGACCACCCAGGCCATAGCCTTGATGGCGATCTGGGTCACCCTGACGCTGGTACTGCCAACACTGGCGAACATCGCCCTGAGCCGATCGCTGCCGGTCAGCCAGGGCGTCGAGCTGATGATGGCACAACGCGACAAGGTGCACGGCGCCTGGGAAGTCCCCAGAGAGAAAACCATGCAGGCGTTCTTCTCCAGCCATCCGCAATGGCAAAACACGCCGCCATTGCCGCAGGGCTTTCATTGGAAGTGGTACTTCGCCTTCCACCAGGTTGGCGATGAAAACGTTGCCGAGCAGGTTCAGCACTATCGCAACGGCTTGTTGGCGCGGCAACACTGGACCGAGCGGCTCGGATGGCTGTTGCCCGGTGTCGCGGCGCAAGGTGCGCTGCATCAGCTTGCCGCTACTGACCTGCCTGCACAACTGGCCTACCTGGACGCCACGGCACGCTTCCACGAACAGATTCGCGGGTTCTATTACCCCTACCTGTTCAATGATCGCCCTTTTGGCTTGGATGACTTTGCCCAGCGACCGGTGTTTTCGCCCCATCAAGTGAAGTCGGTAGGCTGGACAGCTGACACACTGGTCCTGATGCTGATCTCGGCACTGATGCTCGGTTTGGGCATGAGGTCGCTGCGTTGGCACTGAAGCGGGCTGCAATCCCCGTAGGAGCAACTGTCTGTCACCTGGTTAACTGTAGGATCTGGCGATAGCCGGCGATGGGGCGCGTAGCGCCCCTGGCCCGGCTATCCCGGGCATCGCTAGCAACCACGGATTCAACCGCCTTCAAGTCAACTGCTCGCGCCACGGTGTTCCGTTTTTGAGCATGGCATTCAATCGCACGATCAATACCCGCATGCAGGCAACCACCGCTACCTTCGCGCATTTCCCTTGCGCGCGCAGCGCGTTGTAGCGCGTGCCGAAGTCCTTGTTGTGCCGAATAACGATCCAACAGGCCATGTACAGCGCTCGCCTGACCCGCGACCGACCACCCCAGATCGAGCGTTTGCCTGAGTGCTTGCCGCTGTCCTGGTTA